>NZ_JADYUD010000012.1 GCF_021531595.1 Fusobacterium perfoetens | reverse complement strand
AGAAAAAATAGATGAGTATATAGTATATCCTAAATTAGGTGACAATGCAGGATTATTAGGAGCATTAGCATTAACATTGCAAAAATAATTTTATCAAAAGAGGCTGTTGTAAATTGGTGATTTTATATCATTGATTTGTTCAGCTTCTTTTTATTTTTATAAAAAAATAAAGATTATTCTTATAATTTCTGCTATTTAATATATTTTTTATTTAAAAGAAAAAATGCCAAAAAGAAAAACATCTTTTCAGCACTTTTGATTATTAAGATTATTTAAAAAATACAACAATCTTTTTTATTTATTTACATATTTTGAAAACATTTCTTCTACTTTTGATACCACATATTCAGGAGTAATCAATCTATATACTTCATCTCTTGTCATACCCTCTGTATTTTCTTTTAAATCATAAGGCTCTACTCCTTGATGTCTGTCATTTGCATTTGAAAGCCACTCTTTTTTACTTGAACTAGGGCTAAATATTGCAAAACTAGGAACATCTAAGCTTTGAGCAAGATGTCTTGGCCCTCCCTCATTTCCAAAAAACATATCACAATTTGAAAGAAGCATTCCAAGTTCTCTTATTGAAGATGTTTCTATATTTGAAAATATTCTTTTGCCGTTTTCAAGCATATTTTCATGAACATTTTTAGCAAAAGCCTTTTCATCTGGAGAATAATAAAAAATTATTTGTATATCTAAATCATTAAGAAGTTTTTTTATAACTTTTGTCATATTGTCCACTGGATAAACTTTTGCAGGAACTCTTGAATTTATAGCACAAGCTACTACTGGTTTTGAAAAATCAACCCCTGCTTTTTCCATTTTATTTTTCATATATTCTTTTTCTTCTGGAGTAATTGTTATTATATAATTTGAATCATACTTAATATCATATTTTTCTTCTAAAGGTTTAAGCATTTTTAAGAATTTATCAACCTTATCTTTTGTATCTCTTGGCTCTTCTATTTTATGAGTATATGTATAGCCTCTATGTTTTTTCTTTCTTCCTATTCTGTATTCTGCTCCAGGAGAAAACAAAGTAAAGACTTCACTTTTAGGAGTTGACATAATATCTATAACTATATCATATTTTTTTCTTGTAACTTTCCACACCTTTGCTAAATATTTAAAAGGATTCTTCTGCTCAGCTTTAGATATAGAAATTACATTATCAATATATTTATGATTTTCAAAAATTGGAGCTACATGTTCATACACAACATAATCTACCTCTGCATCAGGAAAAGACTTTTTCAATGTATTACACATAGGTGAAGCAAGGATAGAATCTCCTATCTGTTTGAATCTGACAATTAATATTTTCATAAAACCTCCGTTAAATACAATAAAGAGAGTGATACGAAATCACTCTCTGCTATTAATAATAAATAATATTATTATTCTTTATCTGTTGAATGTTTCATTTCTTTTCTATATAAATGATATTGGAATAAGTTATATATTATGTAGTAGAAAGAAACTATAAACATACTGTATTTTAATGTTACTAAAACAAGAATAACAAAAGGCATCATAAATTTTTTAGGAATTCTGAATACCTTGTCAGGAGTAAGGAATGTTATAGTTGATACCATAAGAATAGCTGCTATAATAGTTATTGCTATAAACACTTCTACATTAAAAAACTGATAGTCAAAATGCTTTTCTAGAGCCTGACAGATAAGAAGATAAGAAATTACAGAAGCTGCTCCATTTGGAATAGGCATTCCACTGAAATCGTCTTTTTCTTCAGAAGCTGTTGTTATAACATTAAATTTAACAAGTCTCATAACTCCACAAAGGGCATATATAAAAGCTACAGGAATTACTATTGAAACAAATTTAGGATACATTGAAAGAATTGAATAAACTAAAATACTTGGAGCTATTCCGAAAGAAATTGCATCAGAAAATGAATCAAATTCTTTACCAAATTCACTGAAAGCATCAAGTTTTCTTGCTGTTTTTCCGTCAAGTCCGTCACACACCATAGCTAAAAATATAAACCATATTGCATAATCTATATTCCCTCTAATTGATGAAGTTATACTTAAATAACCTAGAAGCATATTAGCAGCTGTTATTGCATTAGGTGCTATATATTTCTTTTCTACCATTTTTTAATCACTTCCCTATACTAATAATAAAATCACTTGATTTTACCACGAAAACAAAAAAAATACAATGGCATTTTGAAATAGTGCACATCTGCATATAAAGAGCCTTAAAAACCGAAAATAATAGACATTTTTATATTAATGAGCTATTATAATACTTAAAGGAGGTATATCCATGTCAAAAGAAAACTATGAAGAATATCTAAGTGCAATAACACACTACATTGGTGCTGGAATGGCTATTTCTGGGCTTATTGCTCTTATTTGTCATTCAGTTAAAATAGGTGAAAAAAATTATATTATTGGAAGTATTATTTTTGGAACTGCTCTTATTTTTTTATATACAATGTCAGGAACATATCATATACTAAAAATGGGAAGAGCAAAAAAAATATTCCGAATACTTGATCATGTAGCAATATATATTTTAATTTCTGCTTCTTATACACCATATATTTTTACAATTCTTACTGGAAAAATAAAATGGATTATATTTTTTGCTCAATGGGGACTTACTCTCATCGGAGTAATATTTAAAATATTTTTCACAGGACGATTTAAACTCGTTTCAACATTAATTTATCTTTTTATGGGTTGGATGGTAGTATTTGTTTTTAAAGATATTAAAGTAGGTTTAAGCACAGCTTCTCTTTACTGTCTTATTGCAGGAGGAATAACTTATTCACTAGGAGCTATTGTATATATGATAAAAAAAATTAAATTTGGACATGCTATATGGCATCTTTTTGTAATAGGAGGAAGTATTTGTAATTTCTTTTCAATATATTATCTGCCTGCGTTTTAAAGATTTTAAAATATCAATTTTTAAAGGAGAATAAATGAATTTTTATATAAAGCTTATTATAAAAATATTAGAAAAAAGTATGACAGGACAAGATTCTGAAATTTTATACAAACTAAAAAAGGGAATAGACTTGAATTCAGAAGATAAAAAAGAGTTAGAAGAGATAATTGATAATCTCTAAGAAGGAGGATTTTATAATGAAATTTGTAACAGATTTCAACAAAGAGGCTGTTATCTATAAAGATAAAAAATATACATATAAAGATATTATTAAAATGTCTAAATATTTTTCTTCTTTATTAATAATGAAAAAAAATGAAGATAAAGCTGTTATTTTTATGGAAAATAGGCCTGAATTTATATGCAGTTTTTTCGGAATTTGGAACAGTAAAGGTATACCTGTGAATATTGATGCTGGATATACAGCTGAAGAATTAGAATATATTCTTTCAGATGCAGATCCAAAATATATATTTACATCTGAGAAAAACCTACACACTGCAGAAGAAGCTGTAAAGCTTTCAGGAAAAGAGATAGAAATAATTAATGTTGATGTTCTCTCTGTTCCTGAGAATTTTAAAGTTGACGAATATGTAATTTATTCCCCTGATACAGAAGATACAGGAGTTCTTCTTTATACATCAGGAACTACTGGAAAACCTAAAGGTGTTGTTCTTACATTTGACAATTTAATGTCTAATGTTGATGCAATTACAGAAATTAAGCTTGCAACTCCTCAGGACAGAGTTCTTGCTCTGCTTCCTTATCATCATGTACTTCCTTTATCAATAAATCTTTTGATGGCTATTCACATAGGAACTCTTATTGTTATAAATGATGAACTTTCTGCACAAGCTATTCAAAATGCCCTAAAAACATATAAAATAACAATAGTTGTAGGAGTTCCAAGATTATGGGAAATGATTCATAAAGGAATTATGGGAAAAATAAAAGCCAATGGAATGGCTTTAAAAATGTTTAATATATGCAAAAAAATTAAAAGCCAAACACTAAGTAAAATTATATTTAAAAAAGTTCATGAAGGACTTGGAGGAAATATAAGATTTTTAGTTTCTGGAGGAGCTAAAATTGAACCTAATATTTTAGAAGATTTTAAAATTTTAGGAATAAAAGTTCTTGAAGGATATGGGCTTACTGAAACATCTCCTATAATAGCATTCAATAGACCTGATGATATTCACATAGGAACAGTAGGAACTACTATTCCTGGAGTAAGTGCAAAACTTGCTGATGACGGAGAAATTATTGTCAAGGGAAGAAATGTTATGAAAGGTTATTATAAAAGACCTGATGCAACAGAAGAAGTCATTGACCACAAAGGATGGTTTCATACAGGAGATCTTGGTAAAATAGAAGATGGATATATTTCCATTGTAGGAAGAAAAAAAGAAATGATAGTTCTTTCAAATGGTAAAAATATAAATCCTGCTGATATAGAAAATGAAATTTCAAAAGGAACTGACCTTATTACAGATATTGCTGTTGTAGAGCATAATAATCACCTTTTAGCTCTTGTATATCCTGATTTTGAAAAAGTTAAAGAAAGAAAAATTACAAATATTACAGAGACTTTAAAATGGGAAATTATTGATAGCTACAATGTAAAAGCTCCTGCTTACAGAAAAATTCTTGAAATTAAAATTGTAAAAGAAGAGCTTCCAAAAACAAAGCTTGGAAAATTAAGAAGGTTTATGCTTAAAGATATTATCAATAATCTTGATAAACCAAAAGCAGAAGAAAATAAAAAAGAACAAGCTATAAAAAAAGATGATAAAGAATACAGTACAAGAGAATTCCAGGCTCTTGCTTCATACATGAAAAAAGAACATGATCTTGATATTACTCCAGATTCTCATATAGAAATAGATTTAGGTCTTGATTCCCTTGATGTTGTAGAAATGAATGCTTTCATTGAGAAAACATTTGATTTTACAGTAAATGAAGATGAAGCTGGTGGAATAAAAGTTATAAGAGATATTTGTGAATATATAAGAGTTCACAGTAATGCTTATCATAAGGAAAGTGTAAATTGGAAAGATATCTTCAATGAAAAAATAGATTATCAGCTTCCAAAATCTTGGGCAGTTGGATTATTTAGAATTCTTACAGCACCTATTTTTAAGTTTTATTTGAGACTTACTAAAAAAGGATTGGAAAAAATAAGCAATGAACCTAGAATTTATGTTCTTAACCATGAAAGTTTTGCTGATGCCTTTGCTCTTGGACATATTTTTAGTTACAAGCAAGCAAAAGATACTTACTTCTTTGCTATAAAAAAACATTTTGAAAAACCAATAAGAAGATTTTTTGCTGACCGTGGAAATATTGTTCTAGTTGATATCAATAAAAATCTGAAAGAAAGTCTTCAGATTGCAGCTGAAGTCTTAAAAGAAAATAAAAATCTTGTAATTTTCCCTGAAGGTGCAAGAACGAGAGATGGAGAAGTACATGAATTTAAAAAATTCTTCGCAATTCTTTCAAAAGAGCTTAATATTCCTGTAACTGTAATAGGAATAAAAGGATTCTATGAAGCTATGCCATTTGGAAGTTCTTTCCCTAAATCTGGAAATGTTGAAATAGAAGTTCTTGGAGATGTTTTCCCTGAAGATAATACTATGGAAGAAATTGTAGAAAAATCAAAAAATATGATTATAGAGTGGAAAAAGAAACAATAATCTGAAAAAAGTATTATTCTGACTTTTATAATACATAATTTTTATAAAATTACTGCAAATTATATTGACAAATAAAAAAGAATAAGATATAATCTGCTTGTAATAGAGTAAAGGAAGTATAGATTTGAATTATAAGTATCTTTAATAAAAATACTTTAAGTATCAAAGCTAATATCTGTTTTTCTATTCACTAATAAAAAGTATTTTTATGGAGGTATTTTAAATGAACAAAGGTACAGTAAAATGGTTTAATGCTGAAAAAGGATTCGGATTCATCACTTCTGAAGAAGGAAAAGATTTATTCGTACACTTCTCTGAAATTCAAAAAGAAGGATTCAAAACTTTAGAAGAAGGAGAAAAAGTAACTTTTGATGTTAAAGAGGGACAAAAAGGACCTCAAGCAGCTAATGTTGTTACTGTTAAATAGTTCTAAAAATTAAAGCCTGTGGAAATCCACAGGCTTTTTTATTTTCTGATTAAAATTTCTGCCAATTTTTATACTCTCTTCTTATATCAAAACTTGTATAATTTTCAAGTTTTCTGTCTTTTACTATCTTCTTTGTCTTTAAATCATAAATATATCTTATAAATTTATTTTTAAATGAATTTCTTATATACTCCTCTTTTATAAAATGTATTTTATCATCTTTCTTGTAAATTCTTGCAGGGTAATACTGCTGCTGAACTGCCTTTGTATCAATAAGAGTTTCTGCATATTTTATAAAAGCTTCCCTCATATTTATATCCATCATTTGCTCATAGTATACTTTTTTATCATCATAAATTCTATATCCTATGATACTTCTATAATCATCTGTTTTTCTGTCATAATCAATATTTCTCTCTGTTTTTTCCTGAGCTCCATATTCATTAATTACCTTTGTATCTCCAGCTATCGCTTCATAAAGAGGACTTACTATCATTCTTATTTTTACCTTGCTTTTATCAAAGTCTCTCGCTTCCTCTACACTCATTTTTAAACGGTATTCCTCTTTTGATTTAAATGGAATAGAAAAATGTTTTACTTTTCTTTCTGTTTTTCCGTCACTTTCCTTTACTGTCTCTATATCTTCATAAGAATAAACTGTAAAAATCATTTCCTGAGTGTCTGCATTATATTCTATATTCATTCTTCCTGCATCATATATAAAATATGAATCTATAAGAAAATTTAAGTATTTTTTCTGATCTTTCTGAAGACGAATCATATATTCTTTTGTAGTTTCAAATTCACTTTTTCCAGCTGAATACATATATGTATTCTTTAAAGAATATCTTTTGACCATATATTCTTTTGCTTCTTCAAAACTCAGACCTTTTTCTTCCATCATTTTATCAAATCTATATTTATTATGATAAACTCCATTTTCATCAAACCCTCTTCTGTTTATCCCATTTTTATCATAGCCAAGTGAGTTATAACCTTGCTTATCATAACCATTTCTATTAAAGCCATATTTATTATAACCATCTATATCATAACCTTCTTCATCATAAAAAGATTTTGTTATTTTATTCATACGAATATTTTTTCCCTCAATATAGAAACCTTTATCATCAACCTTGTCTCCACAAGAAGTTAAAAGAATAACTAAAAGAAATAAAGTTAAAATTTTTTTCATTTTCGGCCTCCTACAATATCACATACATAAAGAATAACTTATCTGAAAAAAAAAATCAATCAGAAAGATAAAATTAATGTAATCTTTGTATAAAAAGTCAGTATTTCCATATAAATTTACAAGACATTGTTTTTAAAATCTTTATATGTTAAAATATTAATAAATATATTTTCATTCAGGTGGTGAGTCATGAAAAAAATAGGTGTTATGGCAGGAACTGTAATTGATACTGAAATGGGAGTAAATCTTTTAAAAGAAAGGGGCTTTGATGCCTTCGGATATTCTATCTCAAAAAACTGTTACGAACAAGATAGACTACAATTTTTATCAAAAGAAGAACTTGAAAATATCGTACTTAATAAACTTATTCACATGAAAAAAAATAATATGGATTCTTGTTTTGTCTACTGCAACTCATTAAGCAGTGCTGTAGATTTTAAAAAACTCGCTGAAAAAATTAATTTTAAAATTATAACACCCTATGATGCTTATAGCCTTATAGGAAATGACTATGACTTTATTTTCCTTATGGCAGCAAATAGTATCTCCACTAAAAATATAGAAGAATTTATTAAAGCTATAAATCCTAAAATAAAATTTCTTTCAGTTGGATTCTTAAGCCTTGTAAATAAAATAGAAGAATATAGAGATAAAGAAAACATCATGGAAAAAGCAGCTGTAAAAGATCTTTTAAATTTCTTTGAAAAAATAGAACCTGAGATAAATTCAAAAGCTATTATTTTAGCATGTACGCATTTCCCTTATATCAAAAAAGAAATTATTGCATCAACAAAACTTAATGTTGTAGATCCAGCTGATAAAATGATAGAACTATTATAAAAAATAGCGCGATTACTCATCGCGCTTTTCTTTTGTATCATATATTTATAAATTCTAAAGCCACTTCTTGTAATAAATAAAATTTTTTTAGACTTTAAAATTTTTACAAACAAAAATAAAATACTTTTAATTTATGAAGTATTTATAAAAAATATCTATATATTTTATAAAAAATATTTGCATTTATTTTGTCAATAAGCTATAATCTTTTCATATAATTTTTTAATTAATTAACTGTTAACATTTAAGGGGGGATTAAGAGTGGATTTTGGTATAATATCTGCAATATCTACAATTGTAAATTTTTTAAATAATATTTTCTGGTCATATTTACTTATTATTATTCTTATTGGAGCTGGAATTTATTTTACATTAAAAAATAATTTTGTTCAATTTAGAATGATGAAAGAAATGGTTATCCTTTTAAAAGAAGGAACAGGAGAAGCTAAACATGGAATATCTTCATTCCAAGCATTTTGTATAAGTACAGCTTCAAGAGTCGGAACAGGAAACCTAGCAGGAGTTGCTCTTGCTGTTGCTGCTGGAGGACCTGGAGCAGTTTTCTGGATGTGGCTTATAGCTCTTTTAGGTTCTGCATCAGCCTTTGTTGAAAGTACAATAGCACAAGTCTATAAGGAAAAAAATGGAACAGCTTTTAAAGGAGGACCTGCTTACTATATTGAAAAAGCTCTTCACTGCAGATGGCTTGGTTTAGTATTTGCTGTTTTAATATCAATAACTTATGGATTAGTATTCAACTCTGTTCAAGCAAATACTATCTCATTTGCTTTTGAAAATGCTTTTGGAATAGGAAGAACTTCTGTAGCAATAACTTTATTTATTCTTACTGGTCTTGTAATTTTTGGTGGAATTCACAGAATAGCAAGTATTTCTGAAAAAATAGTTCCCTTCATGGCTGTAATTTATGTTTTAATAGTTCTTGCTGTTTTAGCTATAAATATAAATAAACTTCCTGGAATAATAGTTCTTATTGTAAAAAGTGCTCTTGGACCTGAACAATTTATGGGAGGAGCTTTAGGAGCTGCTGTTATGCAAGGAATAAAAAGAGGATTATTCTCAAATGAAGCAGGAATGGGAAGTGCTCCAAATGCAGCTGCAACAGCACATGTTACTCATCCTGTAAAACAAGGACTTGTTCAAACACTTGCTGTATTTACTGACACTCTTGTTGTATGCAGTGCAACAGCTTTTTTAATCCTTGTTTCTGGAACATACAAAACATCTTCAGCTGATGGAATCGCTCTTACTCAAGAAGCTCTTACTTCACAAATAGGAAGTTTCGGAGGGCCTTTCGTAGCAATATGCATTTTCCTTTTTGCTTTCAGTTCTCTTGTTGGAAACTATTATTATGGAGAAGCTAATATCCAGTTTTTATGTCCTAAAAACAAATTTTTCTTAAATATTTATAGAGTTGCCTGCTTATTTATGATAAGTTTCGGAAGTGTTGCAGAACTTACATTTGTATGGAATCTTGCAGATTTATTTATGGCACTTATGGCATTTATAAATATTTATGCAATTACAAGACTTGGAGGTATTGCAAAAAGATGCCTTGATGACTATATTGCTCAGAAAAAAGCTGGAAAAGATCCTGTATTTAAAGCTAAAGAAGTTGGAATTACAGAAAATGTAGAATGCTGGGATTAAAATATAAATAATATAATAAATAAAATTCTCTTTAAAAAGCCTCATATCTTTGAGGCTTTTTCTATTTTATTTCTTTTCAAAAATTAATTTTTTTGATATACTGATATGTATTGTATAAAAAATGTTTTTAATATAAAGGAGTTTATGATTATATGAGTATTTTAGATGTCACAAATGTCAGCCATGGATTCGGAGCAAGACAAATTTTAGAAAATGTATCTTTCCGTCTTTTAAAAGGTGAACATATAGGGCTTGTTGGAGCTAATGGAGAAGGAAAATCCACTTTCCTTAATATTATTACAGGAAAACTTATGCCTGATGAAGGAAAGGTTGAATGGTGTAACCATATTACAACAGGTTATCTTGACCAATATAGTACTCTTGAAAAAGGAAAAACAATTCGTGATATTCTTCGTTCAGCCTTCAACCATATGTTTGAACTTGAAAAAGAAATGATTGCTATTTATGATAAGATGGGAGACTGTACTCCTGAAGAAATGGATATTCTTATGGAAGATGTAGGGGAAATACAAAGTATTCTTGAAAGCGGAGACTTTTATTCTCTAGACTCAAAAATAGAGGAATATGCAGCAGGACTTGGGCTTATGGATATAGGACTTGAAAGAGATGTAACAGAACTTTCTGGAGGACAAAGAGCTAAGATACTCCTTGCTAAAGTTCTTCTTGAAAATCCTATGATACTTATACTTGATGAGCCTACTAACTTTCTTGATGAAAATCATATTGCATGGCTTAAAAATTTTTTACAGAACTATGAAAATGCTTTTATCTTAGTTTCACATGATATTCCATTTTTAAATTCTGTAACAAATGTAATATATCACATGGAAAATGCAGAGCTTACAAGATATACAGGAGATTATTATCAATTTCAGGAAATGTATGAATTGAAAAAAAGACAATTGGAACAAGCATATAAAAAACAGCAAAAAGAAATAGAGCACTTAAAAGATTTTATTGCCCGTAATAAAGCCCGTGTTGCAACAACAAATCTTGCAAAAGACCGTCAAAGAAAACTTGACAGAATGGACATTATTGAAATGGCAAGAGAAAAACCAAAACCTATTTTTAGCTTTAAAGAGGCTCGTACTCCTGGCCGTGAAGTCATTACTGCTAAAAATCTTGTTATAGGATATGGAGAACCTCTTACAAAGCCTCTTAATTTTACAGTAGAGCGTAATCAAAAAATAGCAATAAAAGGTGTTAATGGTTTAGGAAAATCTACTCTTTTAAAAACTATGCTAGGACTTATAAAGCCTGTTTCAGGAGAGGTTGAACATGGACAATTTTTAGAAGTTGGTTATTTTGAGCAAGAAGAAATTGCCACATCAACAACAGCTCTTGATGAAATTTGGAATGAATTTCCAAGTATGACAAATGCAGAAGCAAGAGCAGCTCTTGCAAAATGTGGACTTACAAGAGACCATATTACAAGCCAGATGAAAGTTCTTTCTGGAGGAGAAAATGCAAAAGTTCGTCTTTGTAAACTTATGAACAGAGAAATAAATCTCCTTGTTCTTGACGAGCCTACAAACCATCTTGATGTTGAAGCAAAAGAAGAGCTTAAAAAAGCAATAAGAGAATTCAAAGGAACTGTTGTTTTAGTAAGCCATGAACCTGATTTCTATATGGATATCGTTACTGAAGTTTGGAATGTTGAGGATTGGACAACTAAAGTGGTTTAGGAGGATAAGTTATCATGAGAGAAATAAAAACTGGAATTTACAGGCATTTTAAAGGAAATAATTATAAAGTTCTATATATTGCTACACACACTGAAACAAGAGAAAAGCTTGTAATATATCAGGCTCTTTACGGAGAATTTGGAATTTTTGCAAGACCTTATGATATGTTTGCCTCTGAAGTAGACAAAGAAAAATATCCAAATATTTCTCAAAAATATCGTTTTGAGTTAATAGAAGAATAAAGATATATAAAATAATTTTAAAAAGATTGCTCTCTAAAAATATCAGAAAGCAATCTTTTTATTTTCTAGACTTTCAAATTTTTCATAAGTTCTTTAATAACATCACAGATCTCAAAAAGTTTATCTGTTTTTAGCATGTTTGGCAAGGCAACAAAAGAAAAGTCCCTTTCAAGAGAAAAATTTTCTAAAATAATTTCTTCTATTTCATCATTCTTTAATGCATTTTGTACAGCACAGTTATAAGCAAAAGTAATTCCTGAATCACTTTTTATAAGATTTAAAATCACGGGAATACTGTCTATTTCATGGAAAAAAATAAAATCTTCAGTGCTTATATTATATGTTTGACACTCACTTTCAAATATAGCTCTTGTTCCACTTCCTTTTTCTCTTAATATAATAGGTGCAGAAGTACATTCTTCAAGTCTCTTAAAATTTTTATACTTACTTCCTTTTTTACAAAATCCTGAAAATTTAGACTTCATAAAGGGGGCATGAGCATATTTCTGTTGATTAAAATTTCCTTCAATAAGTGCAAAATCAATTGTTCCCTCTTCAAGTTCCTTTAAAAGTTCACGGGTATTCTGAGTTGTTAACTCAAATCTTATATCTTTCCAATAATCTATCATTTTAGGAAGGAGATAAGGCATTATTCCCTCACTTATAGAAAGGGTTGCTCCAAATCTTATAGTTTTAACAACAGGCTGTTTTATTATTTCAGCAAACTGTTGTTCCATAGTAACCATCTTTTTTACCATATTATAAAATTGTTTTCCCTCTTCTGTAAGAATTATCCTTCTTCCTTCACGATTAAAAAGTTCTATATTATATTCAGTTTCAAGTGCTTTAAGTTGCTGACTTACAGCTGGCTGTGTCATATGAAGTTCCAAGGCAGCCTGTGTAGTACTTTCACATTCAGCAAGCTTTATGAAAGTATAAAGTTTTTGTTCAAGCATTTTATCACCTCTTATAAATTTTTCTTATTAATTAAGTAAAAATACTAATTTGATTTTATAATAAATTTTTTTTATAATCAAGTAGAAAAGTAAAATTTTTAGGAGGATTATTTAATGAAAAACTTTATTGTAAAAACTGCACCAGGATTTCTTGCATGTGTAATAATTTCTTTTTTATCTCAAAAAATTGCAGAATTTTTTCCTACTATAGGATCAGCACTTTTTGCAATAGGAATAGGTATTTTATGTGGAAATACTTTTTTAAATAAAGATTGTTTTGATGAAGGGACTCGTTTTTCTGAAAAAAATCTTTTAGAATATTCTATTGTTCTTACAGGTGCTGCTCTTATGCTTAAAGATATTGCAGCTCTTGGACTTTCAGGAATAGGATTTATTTTATGTCAAATGATTACTACAATCTTTGCTGCATATATAATAGGGCGTAAAATAGGATTTAACAAAAAGTTCTGTCTTCTTATGGGAGCTGGAAATGCTGTATGTGGATCATCAGCAATAGCAACTGTTTCTCCCGTTCTTGATGCTGATACAAAAGATAAAGGACTATCTATTACAATAGTAAATGTAACTGGAACAATACTTATGGTCCTTCTTCCTTTAATTACTGAAATCCTTTATAAACATGAAACTTTACAAACTTCTGCTATGATTGGAGGAATTCTTCAATCAATAGGACAAGTTATTGCAGGAGGACAGCTTGTAAATCCTGAAGTTACAGAAGTTGCTACTATTTTTAAAATCATTCGTATAATTTTTATTGTTCTTGTGGCACTTTCTTATTCTCATATCAATGCAGAACACGAAGAAAAACATATTTTTACAAAAGAAAAAAATAAAAAAGATAGTAAAATAAAAGCTGGTATTCCTTGGTTTATTATAGGATTTTTTATAATGGCATCTTTACACACAGCCCATCTTCTTCCTGAAGCTTTCACTAAGGGGGCAAAAACTATAAGCCAGCAATTTGAAATAATTGCTCTTGCTGCCATTGGTATGAGAGTTAAATTTAAAGATTTAATTTCAGAAGGACCTAAAGGAATGATTTATGGACTTGCTGTTGGAACATGTCAAGTAATAGCAGCTTTTATTTTGATTAATATATTTATTTAAATTTATTGACTTTTATTCTTATCTATTATAACATAATAATGTAAGATGTGATTTTTTTATAAAAAGGAGGGAATAAATGTCATTTATTAAAGAATTTAAAGATTTTGCAGTTCGTGGTAATGTTATGGATATGGCTGTTGGTGTTATCATAGGTGGAGCATTTGGAAAAATTGTTTCAAGTCTTGTTAATGACATTATAATGCCTTTAATAGGAATATTTACAGGAAGAATTGATATTTCCAGTCTTGCTTTGACTATTCCTGCAAGCAAACCTGATGGCTCACCTGTCATAATAAAATATGGTGTTTTCCTTCAGACAACATTAGATTTTATTATAATAGTTCTATGTATCTTTATCATGATAAAAATAATAAATAAATTAAAGAAAGAAAAAGCAGAAGCTCCTAAAGAACCACCTGCTCCTTCTAAAGAAGAAATTCTTCTTACTGAAATCCGTGACATTTTAAAAAATAAATAATATAAAAATCCTGTTGTAATTAATTTTACAACAGGATTTATTTTTTATATTAAGTTAATGGCGGCCCCATGAGGAATTGAACCCCAAACCCTCTGATCCGAAGTCAGATGCTCTATCCAATTGAGCTATAGAGCCACTCTTTTTTATGATATCATAACAAAATAAAATTTTCAAAAATTTTATTTAAATATTTCTAACTAATTTAGAAAAAATTGCAAGCCTTAATCAATACTTTAAAAATTATGTATAACTTGACAATGATATATAATTGGAATATACTGATTTCTGTACATTAATTTAAAAGAAAAAGTTTATGAGTTTAGGGAGGAAGTCATTATGACATTAAAAGATTTACCCATAGGGAAAATGGCAACAGTCCTTTCTGTTGGAGGAAATGGAGCTCTTCGTCAGCATTTTTTAGACATGGGAATTATTCCAAAAGCTGATATTATTATGATGAAACATGCTCCAATGGGAGATCCTATAGAGATTCGTATAAACAGCTATGAACTTACACTTCGTTTAGCTGATGCTGCAAAAATAGAAATTACAGATATTCGTGAAAAAGAAGAAATAAAAAAAGAAAGCAAACCTGTAAAACCAATATCTCATCCTGGTCTTGGAGAAGGAGGGAAATATCATAAAAAATCTGAAGAAAATCCTCTTTCTGAAGATATTAAACTTACATTTGCTCTTGCAGGAAATCAAAACTGTGGAAAAACAACTCTTTTTAATCAATTAACTGGTTCAAATCAACATGTTGGAAATTTTCCTGGAGTTACTATTGACAGAAAAGATGGAGTTATAAAAGGATATAATAATACTCTTGTCACTGATCTGCCTGGAATATATTCAATGTCTCCTTATTCAAGTGAAGAAGTTGTTACAAGAGCTTTTCTTCTTCATGAAGATCCAAAAGGAATAATAAATATTGTAGATGCCACAAATATAGAAAGAAATCTTTATCTTACAATGCAGCTTATGGAACTTGATGTTCCAATGGTTCTTGCTCTTAATATGATGGATGAAATAAGAGAAAACGGAGGATCTATTCTGGTAAATGAAATGGAAGAAAAGCTAGGAATTCCTGTAATTCCTATTTCCGCTTCTAAAAATGAAGGAATAAATGAATTGATTGACCATGCTGTCCATGTAGCGAAATATCAAGAATGCCCTGAAAGACATGATTTCTGTGATGAAAATAATCATGGTGGTGCTGTTCACAGATGTCTTCATGGAATTATGTATTTAATAGAAGACCATGCTAAAAAAGCTAAAATTCCTGTTCGTTTTGCTGCAAGCAAGTTAGCTGAGGGAGATCATTTGATTCTTGAAAAATTAGATCTTGATGAAAATGAAAAAAGAACCCTTGAGTATATTATAAAACAAATGGAAACAGAAAGAGGATTAGACAGAGCTGCTGCTATAGCAGATATGAGATTTAATTTCATAAAAAAAGTGTGTGATGAAACAGTCATTAAACCAAAAGAAAGTAAAGAACATATAAGAAGCAGAAAAATTGATGAAGTTCTTACTGGCAAATATACAGCTATTCCTGCTTTTATAGGTATAATGGCAATGGTATTCTGGCTTACATTTAATGTTATTGGAGCATGGCTTTCTAATATTTTAGAAATATTTATAGGCTGGGGAACTGAAGCTGTTGCTGATTTTCTTACAAGTGGAAAAGTAAATGAAGTTATAAGTTCATTAATTATTGATGGTATTTTCACAGGTGTCGGAAGTGTATTAAGTTTCCTTCCTGTTATTGTTACTTTATTCTTCTTCTTGTCACTTTTAGAAGACAGTGGTTACATGGCAAGAGTTGCTTTTGTTATGGATAAACTTCTTCGTAAAATAGGACTTTCAGGAAGAAGTATCGTTCCTATGCTTGTTGGATTTGGATGTACTGTACCTGGAATCATGGCAAGCCGTACTCTTCCTTCTGAAAGAGACAGAAAAATGACAATACTTCTTACTCCTTATATGAGCTGTTCTGCTAAACTTCCTATTTATGGATTTTTTACTGCAGCATTCTTTCCAGATAAGGGAGCTTTTGTTATGATATGTCTATATTTTGGTGGAATTATTATGGCTGTTCTTATGGCACTTCTTATGAGAAAAACTCTTTTTGAAGGAGAAGCAGTTCCTTTTGTAATGGAGCTTCCAAATTACCGTATGCCAGGAATGAAAAATGTAGGACATCTTCTTTGGGAAAAAGCTAAAGATTTTTTACAGAGAGCATTTACAGTAATTTTTATCGCAACTATTCTTATTTGGTTCTTACAAACTTTTAATTTAAGCTTTAATGTAGTTGAAGATTCTCAGGACAGTATTCTTGCAGCTGTAGCAGGAGTTATCGCTCCAATATTTAAACCTTTAGGATTTGGAGATTGGAGAATATCCACAGCTTTAATAAGTGGATTCATGGCAAAAGAAAGTGTTGTTTCAACTTTATCAGTTCTATTTGGAACAACAAAAAATCTTCTTAATGTTCTTACACCAGTTTCTGCAATGTCACTTTTAGTGTTCTGTCTGCTTTACACTCCTTGTGTAGCAGCTGTGGCAGCTGTAAAAAAAGAACTTGGAGGAAAATGGGCTTTCGTCGTTGCTTTTGGACAATGTGTAATTGCTTGGTTTGCTGCTTTTGGAATTAAAATTATAGGAACACTTTTAGGAGAAATATAGTATGAACTTCTTAAGTTTTATTATTTTAATAATTATATTATTCTGTATATGTATAGCCTTAAGAAAAATATATATAGATAAAAAAAATGGAAAAGGTTGTTGTGGTGGATGTAAAAATTGTAGCAAAAACTGCAGTTATAAAAAATAATACAAAACTTAATAATAAGGCTGTTGCAAATTGTAAAATTTTTATTGCAACAGTCTTATTTTTTGTTTATATAAATTTTATTATAATTAAAGAATTATTTTTCTATAATATGTGTATGAACTCCTGTAAAATGATCTTCATGAAAATGGTCACTTCCTATTCCATTAACATGGTAATGACTTGTAGTGTATGATATTTGAATTTTATCATTTATTGGATTTTTTCCAATAGAACATTCTATATTAAAAATATTTTTTAAATTCTCTTTGTTTAATACTTTTTCTGGTATCCCCTCTTCTATAAGTTTTCCATCTTTTAATATATAAATATAATCACAAAATATAGCAGCAACATTAAGATCATGCAATGCAGCAATTACACTTTTATCTAAATGTTTTATAAGATGCAAGAGTTGAAGTTGATAACCAATATCCAAATGATTAGTAGGTTCATCAAGTATTAATATAGGAGCATCTTGTGCCAAAGCTCTGGCAATTAAAACTCTCTGCTTTTCTCCACCTGACAAATCTTTAAAATTTCTGCCTATATAATCTTCCATTCCTGTTTTTTTCAACATATTAAATGCAATATCTCTATCTTTTTTAGAGTAGTTTTCAAATATACTTTTATAAGGATATCTTCCCATTTCCACTATATCTTCAATGCTAAAATCAAAATTTTCTCTGTCCTCCTGAGATAAAACAGCAATTTTTTTGGCTCTTTCTTTTCCATTCATCTTTTTTATATTCTTGTTATCAATAAAAATATTTCCACTATTTGGAGTTAATACTCCATAAATATTTTTTAAAAGAGTAGATTTCCCAGCACCATTAGGGCCAATTATTCCTATGAATTTTTTTTCAGGAAATTTTATAGATATGTCATTCAAAATAATTTTATCTTTTGTTTTATAAAAAAGATTTTTAACTTCTACCATTTTTACCTCCTAAAGAAAAACTTTTTATTCCTATCATAAAAAGGAAAAAAGGCCCACCAATAATAGAAGTTATTATTCCAATCGGAACATCTCTTGGAGGAAAAATCGTACGGGCTATTGTGTCACAAAGAATTAAAAATATTGCTCCTACTAAAATTGAAAGAATCAGTAACTTTTTATGTGAACTTCCACAAAAGTATCTGCATATATGAGGAACTATAAGTCCTATAAATCCTATTGATCCTGTTAGAGATACTAAAATTGAAATTAAAATAGTAGATGAAAGTATAATAATAGTTTTTATTTTTCCAATATCCATTCCAATCATTTTTGCAGTATTATCGCCTAGAAGTAAAATATCAAGTGATTTAGATAAAAGAAGAGAAAGTATAAAAACAACTACTAATGCTAGAAATGGAATTAATAATTCTCCCCATTTAGCTCTTCCTAAGCTTCCCATACTCCAAAAAACAGCAGATCTTACTTGATTAGAATTCTTGGCTGAATAGACCAAAATATTAGTTATAGATGAAAAAATAGTTGAAACAGCCAGCCCAGTCAGTATAAGTCTTACTGTTGATATATTCTTCCCATTTTCTGTTCCTATTATAAAAACAATAATTCCACAAGAAAGAGCACCAACAAAAGCTCCTCCTGTTATTCCTAACATTCCTATACTTGTTCCCCCAAAAATAATAACTGCCACTGCTCCAGCTGAAGCCCCAGAAGATATTCCTAAAATATATGGATCTGCTATTGGATTTTTAGTTATACATTGCATTAAAACTCCTGAAATTGCAAGCCCTCCCCCTGTTATTGCAGAAAGCAGAACCCTTGGAACTCTTATTTCCCAAATAATAGCTTCTATATTTTTTTTCCATGAAACCAAAAATATTTCTTTATGTAAAAGTTTATTACTCAGAAATTGATAAACAGATTTTACAGAAATATAACTGCTTCCAAAAGAAATACCTATCAAAATACTAAGTGCTAACATTCCCAAAAGAATTAAAAAAATTATTTTATATCTTCTTTCTCTCATCTTCATTACTTTTCATTTCCATAAAACATATTGTATAATTTACCTACTGCTTTTGAGTTTCTTATTCCTGGAGCTAAATCAATAAGTCCAATTTTATAAATTCTATTATTTTTTATAGCATCTATATCTTTTAAAGCTGGATTATTTTTTAAAAACTTAATTTTTTCATCTCCTGTAATTCCTGAATAATATTCTGTTACAACTATTATTTCAGGATTTCTTTGAACAATATCTTCAAAGGAAACTGCAGCATAATCCTGACCTAAATCTTTATAAATATTTTCTCCTCCAGCAAGTTCAATAAGATTATTAGGAAGCCCAGATCCTCCAACAAAAGCCTCCCCTTCTCCTGAATCATAGATTAATACTCTAGGTCTATTTTTTATATCTTTTGTTTTTTCACTTATATTTTTAACTTCATTTTTCATTTTAATTACAATTTCTTTAGCTCTTTCAGGAACTTCAAATATTTTTCCAAGTAGCATAAAATCATTATACACACTTTCAATAGTTGCATCTGGTGCTAATCCACTAGATACAAAAGGAACTATTCCTCTCGCTTCTAACTCTTCTAAAGATCCTGTAGCTTCTTCTGTTATTGATTGCTCCCATCCAGATACAAAATCTGCTTCAGTTGCTATAAATGATTCTTTTGATATTGAATGCCCTTCTCCCATTTCTAATTCTGGTATTTTTTCATAAGCCTCTTTATATTCTGGTAAAATTTCTTCATTTAAAAGAGCTGTTCCTGTCATCTTATCTTCCAAGCCAAGAGCTAAAAGAGTTTCAGTCATAAATTGTGCCAGTGTTACTGCCTTTTCAGGTGATTTAGTAACAATTATTTCTTTTTTATAAACTCCATCATCAAATATATATTTAATTGGTTCATAAGCAAAAGCAGAAGAATATAATATCAAACCTCCTGCTATTATTTTTTTTAAATTCATAATTCTCCTTATTAATATTAAAGAGAGCTGCAATAAATCAATTAAACTTTGATTCATTCAGCTCTTTTTATATAAAAATTAATATTTTCTTAAATCTAATTCTTCCTGTTCAAAAAATTCTTTTCTTAAATAAGTATGAACTTTATTTATAACCCTTTGAATATCCTGAGTAAGATTTCCAAGGACTCTGATTATAAAGCCATTTTTTTCAAGAAGAGAAATTCCAAATTTTACATCTAAATTCAAATCTTTAGTTTCTTCTCTTAACTTTTTAATCAGCTCTTTATTTACTCTTTTATCTATGACTAACATAGTTCCAAAATTTTTATATCCTTCAAGAATACCAAAACTTTGGACTTCATATTCACTAGGAGTTATTTTTAAATTATCTAAATAAATAAGTTCTTCTTCAAGATAAAGATTCGTTCTTATTCTTGCACTTTTATATTGAAAAAGTTTACCATCTGGAGACCATCCAGAAGTAATTCCATCAGAATAAATCAAAGTGCTTCCATCTTCTAGATAAATATCTGTGCTCTGCTCATAAACAGCATCTTTATAAAGTATCACACTATCATTTATAAACTCAAGCTTACTGTCTTTTTCAAGATACAAATTAGTATACTGTTTTGAAGGAATGCCATTTTCACTTTTATATATTTTGCTTGAAGCCTGTGTTGTTAAAATAGCTTCACTTCCTTTTTCTAGTTTTATATTATTTTCATAATATTCTCCCTCAATATATCCTCCACCTAATTGAATAAGATAATAGCATGGTATAGTATCATCATCAAGATATATAGCTGGAGAAATTTTTGCAGCTCCTACTGTATAACTTTTCTTTGCTCCTGTTCTCCTTGGAGTTTTTTGTAATACAAGCTCTGTATACCCAGCAAGATTATTTTTCCTTAAATCATCTATTGTGATTTTTTCTCTCATCTATTTAAGCCCCTCTAAAAGACAATTAGATTTAATCCAGTCAATAACTTTATTTACACCCTCATCTGTTTTTAGATTTGTAAATATAAAGTCTTTTTCTTTTCTGAAAACTTTTGTGTCCTCTCTCATTACATCAAGATTTGCTCCAACATATGGTGCTAAATCTATTTTATTTATGATGAACATATCACTCTTAATCATTCCTTGTCCTGCTTTTCTAGGAATTTTTTCTCCTTGAGCCACATCAATTATATAGATTGAAAAATCTACTAAATCAGGACTGAAAGTAGCAGCTAAATTATCTCCTCCACTTTCAAGAAAAATTATATCTAAATCATCAAATCTACTTTTTAATTCGTCTATCGCTGCAAAGTTCATAGAAGCATCTTCTCTTATAGCAGTATGAGGACAACCTCCTGTCTCTACACCAATTATTCTATCTTCAGGTAAAACAGAATTCTTTACCATAAACATAGCATCTTCTTTTGTATATATATCATTAGTTATAACAGCAATTTTATAATCTGCTGCCATTATTCTTGTAACTCTTTCTATAAGAAGAGTCTTTCCAGAACCTACTGGTCCACCTACACCAATTATTACTGGTTCCATTTATCCCTCCTTTTAATTTTATGACATAAATAATCTGAATATTAATTCTTCGTGGTTTATTTGTGATATTTCTAATCCTGGAACTGTTAATCCAAAATCTTCATCTTTTAAACTCATTATTTCAGCCAACAGTTTTTGAAAAATAGGAAAAAATTTCTGCATTAAAATAAGCCCATCTTTCTGTCCTAAAGGTATAGCTCTTACACCATTTTGAATTAAAGTTGAAATTGTGCTGTACATATAATATAAAATAGTATCTTCTAAAGATATTTCTAAATAATTCAAAAGTATTGCTGTAGCAATAGCAGGATGACCAAAAGATATCTTTTTTCTTATTCTCTCCTCATATTCTTTTAGAAGAGGAACATCATAAAGTTCAAGATAAGTTTTTATCATTCTCTGTCCAACTAATTTAGCTCCATCTCTGCTTTCTTTTGAAGTGTTCTGTACAGTTAATTTTCTATCTAATTTCCAAATTTCATCTCTTTTATTCTCTTTTAATTTTTCAAAAACTATTCTTATGGCAAAACCATCATTATATATAAACTGATATCTAAGATATGAAAGCAACCAAATCTTTAAAGTTTTTGTGTCTTTTATATCTCCATCTCTTAAATATGTTTCCATACCAAAAGAATGATTAAAAGAACCTACAGGAAAGTTAGAATCACAAATCTGCATAACATTCAGAATTTTCATATTAATGGCTGTGGTCAACATGTCTAAATGCCTGCTTTAATTTCATATTTTTTCTTTCAAAGTTAACTTTTAAATCTTGTAAAAATTTTTCTATCAGATAATCGTATTGTATAATTATTTTTCCATCTTCAATTTGAATAGGAAGATGTTTATTTCCAAGATTATGAGCTATCTCTCCCATTTCATTTATATCTCTAGGTGTAATAACTATTACATCATCTTCTTTAACAGAAATAACTATTATATTATGCCCGTCATTAAATAAAATGTCTCCATCTTTCATTTCGCTTCCTTTTGGAAGAGAGATTCCATATTCATGTCCATGATCAGAAGTTACTCTTAAAACTCTTTTTAAAAGTTCATCACTTTCTAAATAAACTCTTTCAATATGACAATGTATATCTTTCATATCTTTTATATTTCCAAGAATTTTATCTAATATCATTTTATTATCCTCCTAAAATTAGAATAAGAAATATTTCTGAGCCATTGGTAACTCTTTTAATGGTTCACAAGTTATAAGCTCTCCATCTACTCTTACATCATATGTTTGAGGATCTACTGTTATATCTGGAGTTGCATTATTTAGTTTCATATCTTTTTTAGTAAGAGCTCTGTGCCCTCTAACTGGTAAAACTATTTTATTTAATCCTAATTTTTCTTTAATTTTATCTTCATAAGCATAAGTTGAAACAAAAGTTATTGATGTGCTTCCTATTGCTTTTCCATATCCACCAAACTGATTTCTCATTATCATTGGTTCAGGTGTAGGAATTGTTGCATTAGCATCTCCCACTACTGCCTGAGCTACCATTCCACATTTTACTACCATTTTTGGTTTTACTCCAAAGAAAGCAGGTTCCCATATAACTAAATCAGCATATTTTCCTACTTCAACAGAACCTACATATTCAGATATACCGTGAGCAAGAGCAGGATTAATTGTATATTTAGCAATATATCTCTTAGCTCTGTTATTATCACAATATTCCTCGTCTCCTTCTAGGATACCTCTTTGAAGTTTCATTTTATGAGCAGTCTGCCAAGTTCTCATCACAACTTCTCCAATTCTTCCCATAGCAAGAGCATCTGAACTCATAATACTTAAAGCCCCCATATCTTGAAGAATATCTTCTGCTGCTATTGTCTGTTCTCTTATTCTTGAGTCAGCAAAAGCTAAATCTTCAGGCACTTTAGGATCTAAGTGATGACAAACCATAAGCATATCTAAGTGCTCAGCAATTGTATTTACTGTAAATGGCTTAGTAGGGTTAGTTGATGCTGGCAGTACATTGTTAAATGATGCCATTCTTACAATATCAGGTGCATGTCCTCCACCTGCTCCTTCTGTATGGAAAGTATGAATTACCCTATCTTTTATAGCATCAATAGTATCTTCAACAAATCCAAATTCATTAAGTGTATCAGAGTGAAGTGCAACTTGAACATCATATTTATCTGCACATTTTAAAGCATTATCAATAGCTGATCTTGTTGCTCCCCAGTCTTCGTGAACTTTTAATCCTATTGCTCCAGCTTCTATTTGTTCTTCATTAGGCCCTTCTACAGCTCCACTTCCCTTTCCAAAAAAACCAAAGTTAATAGGAAATCCTTCTGCTGATTCAAGCATTCTGTGAATATGCCAAGCTCCAGGAGTTGAAGTAACAGCTTTTGTTCCTTCTGCTGGTCCTGTTCCTCCTCCTATAAGAGTAGTAAGTCCTCCACTTAAAGCAGTTTCTACTATTTCAGGAGTTATATAGTGAACATGGGTGTCAATTCCACCTGCTGTAACTATTGTCCCTTCTCCAGCTATAACTTCTGTACTTGCAGATACGATAAAGTCTACATTATCCATCATATCTGGATTTCCACCTTTACCAATAAATTTTATTTTCCCATCTTTTATACCAATGTCAGCTTTATATACTCCTGTGTAGTCAAGAATAACTGCATTTGTAATTATTGTATCAACAACTTTCTCATTATCTCTCATTTCAACAGGATTAAGTCCCATTCCTGCTCTTAGAGATTTTCCACCACCAAATTTACATTCTTCACCATAAGTAGTGTAATCTTTTTCTATTCTAATAAAAAGCTCCGTATCAGCAAGTCTTATACTATCTCCAGTAGTTGGACCATACATAGAAGCATATTGTTTTCTTCCTATTTCAAAGCTCATTTTTCCTCCTAGTCTAAAGCTCCGTTTACTTTATCATTTAATCCATATACTTTTCTGTTTCCTGCTATATCTATAAGTCTTATCTCTTTTTCATCTCCTGGCTCAAATCTTACTGCAGTTCCAGCTGCTATATCCAATCTTTTACCATATGCTTTTGCTCTGTCAAATTCAAGAATCGGATTTACTTCATAAAAATGAAAATGAGATCCTATTTGTATAGCTCTGTCTCCTCTGTTTATAACTCTTAATGTAATAGCTTCTTTTCCAGCATTACACACTATTTTCTCTTTTCTTAAAATATATTCTCCTGGTTTCATTATGCCTCCTATTCAATTGGATCTTTAACACTTACAAGTTTTGTCCCATCTGGGAAAGTTGCTTCAACTTGTACTGTTTCAATCATTTCTGGAACTCCTTCCATTACATCATCTCTAGTAAGAATAGTTCTTCCAAAACTCATTAATTCTTCAACACTTTTTCCTTCTCTAGCACCTTCCATTAGTTCATCTGTAATAAGTGCAATTGCTTCTGGATAATTAAGTTTTAAACCTTTATTTTTTCTTCTTCTAGCTACTTCAGCTGCTACAACTATAAGAAGTTTTTCTTTTTCTCTAAGAGTTAGTTTCAATTTTTTCCCTCCATTTTTTTAATTTTCTCCATTATATATTATATTATAATTTTTTTTCCTTGTATATATTTTTTTACCACTTATAAAAGTCTTAAATATTATTAAATATACATCTTTCTTCTAAAAAATTATTATATTTTCAAATAATTTCATTTAATTTATTATAAAAAAGGACAGTCAATAAAGACTATCCTTTTCCTCTGTAGTGTATATTAATCATTTTGAAATATCTAATTTATTATGTCCCTAAAATATTTTTTGAAATGATATGATACCCATAAAGGGCACACATATATTATTGACAAATTAAAAATATATGAAAGTTGTTAATATATATCTAATAAAATTAAATTCACTCCTGAACAAAAGATATTCCTTGTCTTGAAGTTTAGAGAACTTAAAATTTCCTTTTCTAACAATTTTTTTGATAAGTTCTTTTGGTAATAAAGACATAAAAAAACCTCCCTTGATATTAATTAAATTATACCTATAATTCATTAATAATCAAGAGAGATTTTCATTTACACAAAATTTATTATACTACTTTATCTTCTCTCTTCCTATTTCTTATAAATTATTTACACTTTTGGTAAAAAAGTTTTTACCATTTTTAAAAAATATTTATGAACTGATAAATCTTTCGTTAGTTCTGGATGAAATGAAATTGCAAGCATATTTTTTTCTTTTACAGCAACTATTTTATCATCAACTTTTGCTAAAATTTCTACTCCTTCCCCTACCTTTTCAACATAGGGAGCTCGTATAAATGTCATCTCTACTTTTTCATCAATTCCTTTAAAATTTTCATGTGTTTTAAAACTTCCAAGCTGACGCCCATAGGCATTTCTTTTTACTGAAATATTCATTGTAGATAAATGTTTTGTCTCATCATTTACAAGTTCTTTTGCGAGCAATATCATTCCTGAACAAGTCCCAAAAACAGGAAATCCTCTTTCTACTTTCTCTTTTAAGATATTTAAAATATCAAAATCTCTTAAGAGTTTTCCCATAGCTGTACTTTCTCCTCCAGGAAGAATTATCCCATCTATATTTTCTAAATCTTGTTTTGTTTTTACATAAATATTTTCTACTCCCAAAGTATCTAATATATTTTTATGTTCTAAGAAAGCACCTTGTAAAGCAAGTATTCCTATTCTCATATTAATACCCTCTATCAGCCATTTTTTCTTCTTCTTTTAAGCTATATACATTAATTCCTACCATAGCTTCTCCTAAATCTTCTGAAACTTCTGCAAGAATTTTTGGATTATTATAATTAGTTACAGCTTTAACTATTGCTGCTGCTCTTTTAGCAGGATCACCTGATTTAAATATCCCTGAACCAACAAATACTCCATCACACCCTAACTGCATCATTAATGCTGCATCTGCAGGTGTTGCTACTCCTCCTGCAGCAAAATTTACAACAGGAAGTTTTTTATTTTCATGTACATATTTTAATAATTCATAAGGAACACCTAACTCTTTTGCACAATTATATAATTCAGATTTATCAACTCCTGCTATTCTTCTTATCTCTTCATTCATTCTTCTCATATGTTTTACAGCTTCAATTATATCTCCTGTTCCAGGTTCTCCTTTTGTTCTTATCATACTTGCACCTTCTTGGATTCTTCTAAGGGCTTCTCCAAGATTTTTAGCTCCACATACAAAAGGAACTTGAAATTTTGTTTTATCAATATGGAATCTATCATCTGCAGGTGTTAATACTTCACTTTCATCTATATAATCTACTTCTAATGATTCTAATATCTGAGCTTCTACAAAATGTCCTATCCTTACTTTTGCCATCACTGGAATTGATACAGATTTTTGAATTTCTTTTATCATCTTAGGATCTGACATTCTTGCAACTCCACCAGCTTTTCTGATATCTGCAGGTACTCTTTCCAAAGCCATTACTGCACAAGCACCAGCTTTTTCTGCAATTAAAGCTTCCTCTGGAGTAGTTACATCCATAATAACTCCACCTTTTAACATTTGTGCTAAATTTTTATTTAATTCGTATCTAGACATTTTCTTCTCCTTTGTTATATGTGATAGTTGATAATTTAGATGCTTTTTAATCAGTACTGATGTGTTTTTATCTTAATCCTATTATTACAAAATTACAAAAAATATTCAATGTTTCCAAAAGAAATTGTATTAGTACACATTAAAAATTCAACTATACTTTTAAAATATTAAAAACTTATTTTTTAATTAGAAAAAATATTGTTAAAAGAATTTTTTTATAGTATACTTATACTAAGTTAAATAGATTACAAAGCTTTATACCCTAACAACAAAGAGGTGATGCTTATGACAAAAATGTTTTTTGAAAAAGTCAAAAAACATTTTTGTCATGAGCATTTTTTATTTAAAAATTTCAAAGAAAGGAGAAGAGCTATGAATAATCCAATTAGTGATTTATATATAAAGTTTATGGAAAAGATAGATCCTTATTTAAGAAGATACCCATATCTTGTAGGATTAATAGGAGGAGGACTGCTTTTCTTTGGAGCTATTTTTAAATGGAACTGGATTTGTAATCCTACAGGATCAAAAAGATTTATGAGAACTGTCTATGAAATCTTTGGAGAAGGGGGATTTAGATTTTTTACAGGATTATTTGGAGCAATTATTATAATTTTTTCTTTATCTTTATGGCTGAAAAAATAAGGAGGTCAGTATGAGTTTAAAATATAAATGCCCAGAATGTGGAACACCTTTAGGATTTGAAGGTTTATGTTGGAAGTGCAGAGCAAAGAAACATAGAGAAGAAGTTGATAATTGGACTGATAAAGAGATAAAAGAAAAAATAAATCAAGTGATAGAAAAATTAAAAGTTTCAACAGAAGATAATTTTTATAAAACTGATGAATATGAAATTTTTCAAGATTTAATGACAAAGGGGATATATGTAGAAGAATTTTCTAAAACAGCTTGTGAAAGAGAGATTTTCTATCCAAGTGAGTTATACTATAAAGCAAGTGATGAGGTAAGGGATAGATTAATAGAAAAAATTATGAATGTAAAGTCTGCCAATGAAGGTGGTTTGCTTTTACAATGTCTTGCAATGATAGGAGATAGAAAATCACAAAACACTTTATATGAGCTTAAAATAAATCCTAGACCTTGGAGAAAAAAACTTTATGTAGATTCAGACATTTATGCTGAAGAGGGTGGTTGGACTTTTGACAGTGATAATAATTATATAAAACTTAATTATGATAAGTGTTTCTCTTTTGAAAAGGGAGAGAAAAAAGATGAAAATGGAACTTTTATCGCCAGAAAAAGAGGGGAAAAATGTCCACACTGTGGTGGAGAGATAATAGATATTCTTGTGATAGACGGAAGAGATGAAAGATTTTCATTTTTAGGATTAGATGGCATTATCACTGCAAGCTGTTGTCCTAACTGTGTAACTTTAAGTGAGGGAATTTCAAATAAATTTAATCTTGATGGAACTAATGAGATTTTAGAATATGACGGAGAAGAAGAAAATTATTTTAGAGAAGATATAATAGATGAAATGGTAAATAATAAATTTGTTGTTTCTGACAAAGAAAAACCATTATTTTATGGTACATTTACAGATGATGTAAGTACAATAGGCGGATTTGCCAACTGGGTGCAGGACGGAGAATACAGAGAGTGTCCAGAGTGTGGAAAGAAAATGAAGTATCTTGCTCAAATTCATTGGGACACTATAATGGATAGTGCAGAGGGAACTTTGTATATAGAAATATGTCCTGATTGTAATATAATTACTATGTTTCACCAGCAGACTTAATACTAAGGAAATAGTGATAATATGAAAAATTTTGATATAGTGGCTCTTATATGTGGAGCAATAGTTATTTATATGATAATCGGCTGTACAATTTTTATTTTTAAACAGCTAAAATATAATTTAAAATTTACAACGATTATTTTTATATCAGTAGTAATAGGCTTAGGACTTATCTGCCTTTATAACTATTTTAAAAATTTTTAATTTAGGAGGTAAAAATTATGTCTAATGAAGTAAAAAAAGCTCAAGAGGAAATGGAAAAATTAATGAAACAGCATATGAAAGATATTTACGGAGAAAATTTTGAAAATATGGGAGATTTAATGAAACAGGCTCTTGAAAATTCTATGGCTGATTTAGAAAATAACATAGATATAGAAGCAATTCAAAATGCAGTTCCCGGAGTAGATACAGCTGCAATAATGAAAAAAATGCAGGAAGCCAAAGAGGAAGCTGTTAAAAATGGAACTAATGCAATAGAAGCCCAAGCTGCAGAAGTAACAAATGCCATGAATGAAATGTTTTCATCTGGAAATACAAATCTTCAGGATATTATATCCGAGCAGATGAAACAATTTCAAGCTATGACAGGAATAGAAGATTTTACAAAATTAACACCGGAAGATATGCAGAACTATTATGAAAACCAGATGAATATGTGGAATGGGTTAGAAGAAGATGTTTCTTTGGAGGATGTAGGAACTTTAATCCAAAATATGTATGATTCATTACCTGAAGGAAATAAAATAAAAGTAAAAAATGGTGACGAATATATAGAAAAATTTGAAATTATGCTTTCAGGAATTTTATCTTACATTAACGGGCATGATAATGATACTTTAGATGTGGAAGAACACAATGAATTTTTCCATGATAGAATAAATTATATTCTTACTGAATTTTGGGGAATAGAAAATAAAGATGATGTCTATAATACTATAGCATGGTTATTAAATGAAGGGCATACAGATGAATATTTAGGTTATGCAAATGCAGATACTGTTGATGAACTTATAAATGAAGATATGGACGAAGAAGAAATTGAAATTGTAAAAAATGGATTTGAGTTTACAAAATATTTCAAAGACAAGCTTCCAGAAAATATTATGCTTGGCTGGGATTATGGAAGAGCTGCCGCAATAGTTCGCTGGTCATATTTTATGAATTATATAAGTGAAGAGGAAGCTTGGGAAATACTAGATAAAATAGCAGGTGTTATGATTGGTACCTTCAATTCTTGGAAAGAATTTGGAATATCGTATATTGTAGGAGGATTGTTCTGGACTTACAGAAAAGACCCGTCTGAAACATACAGCCGTTATTACGAAACAGTAGAAGCCTTGGAAGGTCTTTTAACTGAAACAGGTGAGGAAGAAGATGGAGAGTGGTTAAGAAATCCTTGGATTGAAGAGGTGCTATAATGGAAATTGATGTATATTCTCTGCAGGAACTTTATAGAAAAAACTTATCTTTTGAAGAAAGAAAAAAGGAGTATGAAAAATATCAGCCAGATGATGAAGATTCTTATGGAAATACAGTTTTTCATATTACTGCAAAATTTGCTGACAGTGAAATTTTTGAATATTTTTTCATGACAGCAAAACTTCAAGGAAAGACAAAAATTTTTAAAACTAACAAATATGGACAGACACCGTTTTTTATGCTGAATGATATAAAAAATCCTGAAGAAAAATATAAAGATATAAAAAAGATAATAAAAATTCTTACAGAAAATAGCGGAAATATAAATAAAAGAGATGAATCAGGAGAGATATTTTATCATAAATGTGCCGATTATCAAAAATACACAATTTTTGAAATAATGAATGAGCTGGGAATAAAATATGATAAACCAATTTTATCAAATGGCTGGAATGTTTTGCATATTGCCTGTGCTTCACTGCATAGAATAGATTACTATTTAAAAAATGAGGAAGAATATAAAAAACAAGAAGAGCCATATTTAAGAACTATAAAAGCAATTTTAAATTCCGGTATAGATATTGATACAAAAACAGCAATAGAAAAACTTGCTTATGATTTAGCTTTTGAAACAAGAAATAAAAGAGCCTGCTCATTATTAAAAAATGCAGATGAAGATGACAAGACTTTTGGAATTGGTCTGCATGAAGCCTGCTGGTTTGGATATGAGGATATAGTAAAAGAATATATATTAAGAAAAAGTGATTTAAATGAAATTTATGAGGGAAATATGGGAGAGCTTAAAAAACTCTCCCCTCTTGCCATAGCTTCAAAACATCTGCACAAAGATATTGTAAAAATTCTTATAGAAAATGGTGCTGATGTTTGTGAAAGAGATGGTGAAAACGGACTAAACAGTTTTTATTACTTTGCTAAGACTATGATAAATACAGGAATAAATATTAAAGGTAAAAAGACAAAAGAAAATTTTCAAGAGATAACTAAATATTATCTGAAAGATAAAAATTTTTTAAACAGTTATGTTGATGATGAATACAATACACCAGTTAATTTATTATGCAGTATTTCAAATAGATTTAATTGGATTGAAGAAGAAAAAGCAGAGTTTATTATTTTTGAAAAATTAATAGACAGCGGAGCTGATGTAAATATAGGAGATAAAAACGGAAATACCCCTCTTCATAAATTATTTAAAAACGGCGGGGATAAAATAGCAGATATGACAGAGCTTTTAATGGAGAATGGAGCTGATCCTAACAGTAAAAATATAGACGGAGAAACACCTCTTATGTTACTTTCTAATATTTGGAGAGAGGAAGAGGGAATAGAAGCTTTGGAAATTTTAGAAAATTATAATGTAGACACTTCTATTACAAATAACAAAGGAGAAACTGCTTTAGATACAGCTTTAAAAATGAAAAAAGAAAAATTAGCACAGTATCTTATAAATATAGGAGGTTAGATTTATGGGAGCAAATTCATTTATAACAGCCTGCAAAAACAGACAGAAATCTATTATAAAAGTATTTCTGAACTCAAAAAAAATAGATATAAATGAAAGAGATGATATGGGAAGAACAGGTCTTTTTTACAGCTGTGGGGAGGGAGACAGAGAAATTGTAAAACTTTTAATAGAAGCTGGAGCTGATGTTAATTTAGGAGACAATAACAGTATAACCCCTCTTCATCAAGGAGCTGTGAAAGGAAATAAAGATATTTTAGAATTGTTGGTAAAAAACGGTGGAGATATAAATGCTCTTGACTTTAAAGGAAGAACTCCAATTATATATGCTATTATGCAGAATAAAAGTGAAGCTGCTTTTAAATGTATAGAACTTGGAGCTGATACAACTTTAAAAGATAATGAAGGACATCTTCCAATAGATTATGCAACTACAAATGGATTAAAAGAACTTGTAAATTTTTTGTCAGCAGGGGAAAAAGATAATTTTGGAAATACACCTTTACATCAAGCTTGTTATAATAATCAAAGTGAAGTGGTAAAAGCTCTCTTAAAATCTTCTTCCTCTGAAATAAATAATATTAATGACAGTGGAGAAACTCCTCTTATTTTAGCAGTAAAAAATGAAAATCAATATATTGCAGAGTTATTAATTGAAAATAAAGCTGATGTTAACCTAGCTGCAAATAATGGTGAATCTCCTCTTCATTTTAGTGCTAAAAAAAATAATCAAAATATCTGTAAAATTTTATTGGAAAATGGTGGAAATCCAAATTCCAGAAATAAAAATGGAGAAACTCCTCTTATAACAGCAGTTTTATGGGGAAAGAAAGATAATGTTTTAGAACTTATAAATCATGGTGCTGATACTAAAATAACAGATAATAATGGAAAATCTCCTGAATATTATGCTAGTGAAAAAGGATATACAGAAATTCTTGAAATGCTTATAATGTCTGAATAGATTTTAACGAAAATTTCAGAAGGTGATAATTATGATTAGTTTAAAAGATAATAATTCACTTGTAAAAAAGATTGGGTTTCTTTTTGTTTTAGCAGTTCTTCTCCAAATACCAATGTTTTTTATTCACAGAATAATAGATGACAGAGGTTATTCATATAATAATATGGTAGAAGAAATTGGAAATGAGTGGGGAAGAAAACAAACTATTGGAGGAGTATTTTTAATAATACCATACAGTGATAAAAAAATAGAATATAATGATTCTGGGAAAAAAATAGAAAGTTCAGTTGTAAAAGATTATATTATTTTGCCAGATAAATTAAATGTAAAAGTTAATTTAAAAGATGAAGTAAGAGAAAGAGGGATTTATAAAACAACTGTATATAATGGAGATATTATTTTAGAGGGAGAATTTCCTAAATTAATAAATGTATTGCCTAATAATAATATATATCCATACAATATAGGAATTGGAATAGGAATAACAGATACTAAATCTTTAATGAAAGTTGAAGAAATGAAAGTAGAGGGAAAAGATATAAAATTAGAATCTGGAACAGGTATTAAACAATATCCGTTAAATACAGGAGTATCTGGAAGAATATATGAAAATTTATTACAAAAAGATAAAATATATTTTTCTATTAAATTTAGTTTAAGAGGAAATGGTGGCATTGAAGTTCTGCCATTTGGTAGAGAAAATCATTTTGAAGTAGAATCAACTTGGAAAGCTCCAAAATTTTATGGAATTTTGCCAAGCACAAAAGTAATTGATGAAAATGGATTTAAGGCAGAATGGGAAGTATCTTCTTTTGTAAGAAATTATAAACAGGATTTTGTTGATGGATATTACTCAGATATTACAGAGGGAAAAATCGGAGTAGATTTATATGAGGGGGTAACTCATTACAGACAAGTTATGAGAGCTGTAAAATATAGTATGCTGTTTATAATGTTAAGTCTTTTTGTAGTATATATTTTTGAAGTAACAAGCAAAAGATTTACTCACTATGTCCAATATGGAGTGGTTGGATTTTCTCTTACAATGTTTTATTTAGTTCTGCTTTCAATGTCTGAATATTTTAGTTTTAATTTAGCTTATATAATTGCTACCCTGATGGTAGTAATTCCAAATTCATTATATATAAAAGCTGTAACTAAAAATAGTAAATATGGAGTTGGAATGTTAGTATTTTTATCAGGAATATATGCAGTGCTTTATTCTATTTTAAAGATGGAGCAATATGCTCTTATAACAGGAACTCTTTTACTTATGACAGTTCTTTATGTAATGATGTATATTACAAGAAACATTGAAACTTCTGAGGAAATATAAAAAATTAGGAGGGATTTTATGCTAAAAATAGAAGATATTTTAAGAGAAGATTTTGACTGGGAAAATGTAGAAATTGATGAAGATGAATTTGATGAGTTAGAAACAGCTTTAATTATAGATTATCTAAAGAAAAACACTCCAAAAGAAAGACAGCTTTTGGCAATAGATTGGAACTTTGATAATTCTAAGGAAGTTATCAAATGGATAGCAGAACAGCCTGATACTGACAAGGGAACAGCTTTATTTTTATATTGGTATATGAATCCTCAATTTTTTAAAAAATATAAAAATAGAGAAGAATGTGAAGAGGAGGGTGATTGGGTTTTAGAAGATTATGATATTGTAGAAACTCTTGAAAAAAATTATCTTTCAGGATTTTATAAAAATCAAAAATATGCTTTTAATCCTAAAAATGATGTGTATTCTGGATATGATTGGACAAATGAAGTTGAGAAAGATGAGATGAAAGCTAAGATACCTGAAGAAATGTATATAGCTTTAGAGGGAGAAGTTTTGGAAAGTCCAAATTGGGGAGAGGGAATACCTGATGATATTATACCTATTTTAGATAAACTTTATGAAGCATTAGATGAAGAATAGGAGGTAAGTTATGAAAAAATTAAATTCTGATTTTATTTATTTGGAAGATATGTATAATGATGATTATTATCCAAGATTTTTAGTAGATAAAGTAAAAGATTGTATAGTGGAAGTAGTTGAGTTTTTAGAAAAAGAAGAATATGAGGATTTAGAAGAAGTTCAAGAAAAACTTGATGAAATGACAGAAAAAATTAATGATTTACAAGAAGAGTTTGATGAAAATGATAGTGAAATTGAAACAGTGGCAAGAGATAGTATCGGAGTAACTGTTGAAAAAATTCTTAATTATTTTGAAATAGATATTGATATAGAGGAAGCCATAAGAGAAAGAGATTGGTAAAATCAGATAAAACTTAAAAAGAGGTGGTGCTTATGACATAAATTATTTTTTGAAAAGTCAAGAAATAGTTTTGTCATGAGCATTTTTTTATATTTTACAAAAGGTGGTTATATGGAGAGATATAATTTATCAGCAGAGCATTTAGTTAAACTATTATATAGAAAAAAGATTAACAGAGTAACTACTACTCCAAATTCAGAAAACTTTTTTAATAGTCCTGTTTTTACAAAAGTTTTTGGAAATAATTCGGTAAATAATAATTATAAAATAAGCTGGGAAGAGATAAACAGAACTGAAATCAGATTAAAAACCAATTTTCCAAAAGTTTTAAGAAGATATTATCACGAATGCGGAGATTTAGAGATAAACAGTTGTTTCAGCAGTATTTTAAATTTAGATGAGATTGGATTTTCTCACACTTGGGAGAGAGAAGCTTTAGAAGATGATGAAGTTTCCAATGACGAGATAGAAAAGGCTTTAGAGAAAACAGATAATTTTTTAATATTTTGGACTGAAAATCAAGGTGTATGGAATGCAGGTATAAAAAAAGAGGACTTAGCTTTGGAAAATCCCCCTGTATATATGACAACCAATGATGATTTATATTCTTGGGAAAAAGTAACAGATGATATTGATACTTTTATAATATTACAAATCTTAGATAATTTACAAAGCAGTGAATTTTATTTTTTAACTTTTGATAGTGAAGAGATAGATTCTCTTTTATCAGATAAAAAAATATCAAAAGATGAGCTACTAAAAAATCCATTTGGAATAAAAGAGAGAAATTTAAAATTTCCTACTTATTCAATTTATGATTATGAGGGAGATAAAATCTATATTTTTCAAATGAAAGATGATAAGTTTGAGAAATGTCTATTAATAAAACCAAGTGTAAAAAAAGATGAAACTTCTTATGCTGACAAAATTTTATTAAAAATAGCTGGTATCCTCTCTGCCAATGATAGAAAAATTATAAAAAAATTGGAACTTATTTTTGAAGATTTTCGTAATTATTTAAGAAACGATATAAATTTAAGATATATTAATGATGAAATAAATAATCTTTCTGATAAAGAAAAAATTAAATTTAAAAAAATAGAACTAAAGATTGTGGCTATGATTTTATTTTTAAGTGAAAATGGATATATTTGCTATCTAGATTGGAAATGTGAGCTAGAAGATTTTCAAATGATTTCTGATGTAATGAAAAAAGTTGGCATAGCTGAAAATATTTGTAATATTGAAGACTTAAACCTTGATGAAGATGATGATATAGAGATTTGGAGTGAAGAGTTTAACAAGGTATTCAGTAAAAAAGATATTTTCATTGGAAATATTAATACTAGCTCTGACAGCTATTCTATTTTCCCTGTAAATAAAGAAAATCTAAAAAAATTAAAAGAATTGGGAAATAGAATTGGTATGAAAATAGATTTTTTAAATTATTCAGAGGGGGAAAAAAATATGGAAAAAAATTGGCAAGAAATGTATGAAAGAAACAAAGAAAAATTTAGATGTAAGATAGATTTAGAGAGCTATTTCACTGAAAAGAAAATAGGAGAAATGGAAATTGATACTTTAGATATTGGAGAAGTTAATCTTCCTACAGGAGAGATTCTAGCTTGTGATCCTTTGGTAGAACTTGGAGAAGCAAAAACATTTCTTCAAAAAACTCCTGTTGGAAAATTTCCTGTAAAAATAGCTGTAGTACTAAGTGAAGATTATGGAAACAGATATGCTTGTGTAAAAGTTGAATTTAATAAAAATAAACCAGTTGTTTATGAATTAGCTGTAACAGGAAATGAAAAAGAAATGGACGAAGCAGGAGAAGATGAGTTCTATGGATTTGGTGTTGACGCAGGAATGGGGTGTGTAGCAGATAAAAAATCTCAAGATGAGTATTCAAAATATTGGAAAAAACTTGAAGAAGAGGGAAATGCAGACAATCCTTATGATGATATTTTTGAAGAACTGTTAGAAGAAAGTTTTAAAAAGTTTCCTAAATATCAAAGAGATTGTGGAGATTGGGCTAATTTTATAATTCCTGATACTGACTTAAATATTCCTGTTTTTGCGTCAGGCTGGGGAGATGGATATTATCCTTGCTATTTTGGATATGATGAAAAAGGAGAACTTTGTGGATTCTATATTCACTTTATAGATATTGAAAAAGAATATTCTGACGAAGAGGAGGAATAATTATGTTAAATATGAGTGATTTAGCAAAGGAATTTGTAGAATTTTTTGATTGTGAATATGAGTATTTTCCTAATAATACATATGAAGAAATTATGGAAAAATTTGAAAAATACAGCAAAGAGGGAAAAGAAAAAGGATATTTTCCTGTGATTGTAACTGTTGATGAAACTCTTTTAGAAAGTTTATCTTTTAATATATCAGATGATGAAGAGTTTAATATAGAAGATGTAAGAGATTATAGAAAAAGATATATCTCATCTATTTTTTCAGAGGGTGGGAAAAATATTTTAAGAGATTTAATAAATATAAGAAAAACAGAAGCTGAAGATGATGAGATATCTTTTAGTGAAGAGATACTTGGAGAGTTTGAAGAAACTGAAGAAGAAAAGCTTAATTCTCCAATAGGATTTTTAAATTATGATACAGATAAACCTGAAGAACTATTTATAGTAAAAGTTCCTGTGAAAAATCCTTGGGAGATATTTGCTTGGTTTCCTATGGGAAATTGGAATGAATGTCCTAGCACATCAGAACATATGGCAATATCAAGATATTGGTATGAAAAATTTGGAGCTGTACCTATTACAATAACTCACGATGTATTGGAGTATAAAATTGAAAAAATCATTACTGATAAAGAAACAGCTATGGAAACAGCAGTAGAGATGTATGGATATTGCCCTGATGTAGACCAAAGTTATGAAACTCTTGGACAACTTGCAGGAAGTTTAGTTAATTCTAGTGTATGGTATTTTTGGTGGGATTAGAAAGGAGTTTTAATATGCTAGATAAAAATATGCTTGAAATTTCAAAGAGAAATGCAATTTTAATAAATTATTCTGAAGATGAAAATAAGGAAAAACTGCCAAAAGGAACTTCAAAGATTGGCGGGAAACCTGATTTACCAAAAGATTTTCAATGGTTTTATTATGAAGGAGAAGATTATAAAAAAATAGTTGAAAACAGACCACTTTCATTTTTAATGCAGATTAATTGTGAAGAAGTCTATAAATATGATAAAGAAAGCCTTTTACCTGAAAAAGGAATGTTATATTTTTTCTATGAATTATTTACTATGACTTGGGGATTTTCTCCGCAAGACAGAGGAAGTGCAAAAGTTTTCTATTATGACGGAGAGATAGAAGATTTAGTTTCTGCTGATTTTCCTGAAGATATGGAAAAAGATTGTATAATTCCTGAATCTAAAATAAATTTTGAAAGTATGAATGACTATCCTATTGATTTTTTAGATTATTATGACCCTGATGATAGTGATGAAGAAATGGATAGAAAAGAAAAAGAATTTGAAAAAGATTTAGAGGAATTGGGATATAAAGCTGACACTACAAAACTTTTAGGACACCCTGAACTTATCCAAGGAGAATATTGGGAAGAGTGTGAGGGAGTGGCTGGAAAAAATATCTATTACGGCTCTGCTCCTATAAAATATGGCAGTGATGAAGTTAAAAAATCTATAAAAGAAAATGCAAAAGAGTGGATTTTACTTATGCAGGTAAGTGAATTGGAAATTGGAGATTATGGATTATACTTTGGAGACAGCGGAAAAATATATTTTAATATCAGAAAAGAAGATTTAAAGAATAAAAACTTTGATAATGTCTGGTTAATTCTTCAATGCTATTAAATGATTTAGAAAAATTTTGAGGTGGATTATGGAGTATATGAGAGAATTTTTAAAAAATGAAGATAGAGAAAGTTTTGATAATTTTTGGGAAAACAGCCAAAGACTTGTTTGGATAGATTGGAGAGAGTATGATGAAGATATAATAAATTATATAGAGGGAGTAATTCAATCAGGAGAACTTTTTGGAAAAAATAAAGATGCTGATAATGAAATGGGATTTGATATATTTATAGAATGGAAAGGAAAAGAATATAAAATATCTTATCCTGATAAAAAGGGTTCTGATAGAGATACAACTATCAAAACTTTAAATAGAATTATCCAACCTGAATATGAGATAAGATTATTTATGGAAAGTTTAGGAAATGATACTCTGGCTTTTGTCCCTCTGCTAAAAAGTGAGTGGGAAGAATTAGAAAAAGAGTTTGGAGAAGAAAAAGTAAATTATTATTTTTCTAAGATAGATGATGAAAGCAAGATGTTTGATTTAGATATGGACGAACTTTTTGAAATTTTGGATAAAAGAAAAGAGATAAAAAATTTCTTTGATTAGAGGTGGACTATGAAAAAAATATTAGTAGATAATTTTGAAATAGAGAAAAATGATTGGGGATATTATTTTACTGCCAGTATTGATTTTTTAGGACAAGATTCAGAATTACTTTTAAACTACGATACAGAAGATGAGGTTTCTGAAGTTGAATTAAAAGATATTTTAAATAAATCTTTAGAAAAAATAAATAATATGCTTGAAAAAGCTGAAAAAAATAAACCACAGCTTATGGAACTTTTAAAAGAAAAAGATTATATAAATCTTGCAACAAAATGGGTAAAATGGGAAGAAGGCGGAATAAAAGTTGAAGAAGAAGAAAATTGCTATCTTATAAATGATACTAAAGTTTATACTCCAATAACTGAAGAAGATTTTGAAAAGAGTATGAATTTTGGAGAGATTGCAACAGATATTTATTCAGATGGAGAAACAGAGGATATGTCAGTCTATATTACTTTTGAGCCTGATTATTTTGTAGGACATTGTATAGAATGTTATATTGAGGAAAATGGAAATTTTTTAGTTAATGGATTAGCAGGATAAGGAGGAAGTTATGAAAAAAGAATTGCCATTTTTTAAATATCACCCAGACCCTTTAAAGACAGGAACTTTTGAAACAGATGAAACTGTAATTTGTGATTGTTGTGGAAAAGAAACTGATATATATTATTCTGGACCTTTTTATTCAGTTGAAGATGTTGAATATTTATGCCCTGAATGTATCGCCAATGGAGAGGCAAGTAAAAAATTTGACGGAGATTTTATAGATATTTATTTTGGAAAAGTTAGTGATGAAGAAAAAATAGATGAATTAACTCATAGAACTCCAAGCTATTGTGGTTGGCAGCAAGAAATTTGGGTAACTCATTGTGATGATTTTTGTGCTTTTCTTGGTTATGTAGGAGCTAAAGAATTAAAAGAAATGGGAGTTTTAGAAGAAGTCATTGAAAATGAAAGTCCTGAGTTTAATGCAGAGTGGAGTGAAGAGCAGATAGAAATAATAAAAAATATGGTTAATGGAGGACATGCACAAGGATATTTATTTAAATGTCCTCATTGTGGAAAACATTTCTTATACTATGATGTTGATTAGAGGTAAAATTTATGAAAAAGTTAATTTTATCAGTTCTATTCTGTCTTGTAAGTTTTTATTCTTTTGCTTATCAAATAGAAGATAATTTTACTGGACAGATTATTAAAAAATATAAAGATGGGCAAGTAAAATCTATTGAAAATTTTAAAAATGGAAAACTTAATGGAGAATTTAAAGAGTTTTTTGAAGATGGAAATTTATCTCAAATTGCAACTTTTAAAAATGGAGATATGAAAAATATAAAAGTTTTCTATAAAAATGGAAATTTAAAATTTGAACAAAATTTAAAGGATAGAAAAGGAAAATATAGAGGATATTATCCAAATGGACAGTTAGAAGTAGAGGGAGAAGTTTTTCAAGGAGATGAAATAGGACTTTGGAAATATTATAATGAGAACGGAAGCCTTTCTTCAGAAGGTATGTATAAAGAAGGAAAAAAAGTTGGAGAATGGAAGTTCTATAAAACTGATGGAAGTTTATTAAAAACTATAAACTATAAAAACTAAGGAGGGAACTTATGTACAAAATTGGTTATCTTGGAAACTTTGAAAAAGTACCTCAAGTTGTAGAGTATATCTTAAACAGTGATGTAGAAAATTTAGAGAAAGAATTAAAAAACGGCTGGGATATAAATAAAAAAATTACTTTAAGCGAATTTATAACAGAAACTCCTTTGGAGATAGCTATACAATGTATTAAAGAAGAAGTTATCTTATGGTTAATTGAAAAAGGAGTAAATGTGAAAGCTGATGTAGACGATTGGGGAACTCCTATTTCAAGTGCAGCTCGTTTTTTATCTTCAGAGATGTGTGAATTATTTATAAAGCACGGAGCATTAGAAAATCTCACTAAAAAACAATACGAAAGAATTTACTCTGATATTTATTATGGAAAAAATTTTAAAAATATAGATGTTTTTGAGAAATATGGAGTAACTGTTAAAAAATATGGAAATAATTGTTTAAGAAAAGCTGTCTATGATAGAAATCAAAAATTAGCTCAAATGTTTTTAGACTATGGAGCTGATATAAATTATCACGAATATGACCAAGTTTTTACTGATAACTCAACTCCTGTAATAGTAGCTGCTACTACAGATTCTCTTAAATTAGTAAAATGGCTCGTTGAAAAGGGAGCTGATATAACAATTAAAAACAAGTTTGGAGAAAGACCATATACAATAGCAGTTTTAAATGAAAATCAAGAGATGATAGATTATATTAAAAGTTTAGAGCCAGTAGATTTTCACAATGAAGAAGCTAGAAAAAGTATAATAAAAAAATATAAACTGCCAAAAGATATGGTAGAGTTCTTTAATAAGGGAGATTTAAAAATAGAATTTTCAGAGAATATTGATAGTAAATATATTGAATTTTGGAAATTGGAAGATACAGTTGAAATGACTTGGAAAAGAAAAAAATATCTTTCTTTAGTAAAAGATTTAGAAAACTATTGGTTTCATTTTTTATGGTATCCTAAAGAAAAAAACATATATATTTTTGACGCAGAACATGAAGAAATCTTTAAAATAGGAGATTGGAGCTATTTTATAAATAACTGTGAAGAGATTGTTGGAAGCTTTTTAGATTAAGAGCTTTAAAAGGAGCTGATATTATGTCAGAAATATTTAAAATCAGTGTATCAGAACTTTATAAAAAACCATTTAGAATAGTTATAATATTTTTATTAAATCTGCTTGTTGTATTTGGAGTAAATAGATTTGATATAAAAGTAGAAACTTTTACTGTTTTTGTTCCACTGATATTAACAATACTTTTTATAGAGGAATATAAAACTAAAAAATGGAAAGACATATTAATAAATTTTTTAATCTATTTGGGAATTTTTTCTTTAAATGCTCTTCTACTTTACAAACAGATAGAAATTTTAGATAGAGAGGAATTTTTAAGTAATAATCAAATACTTTTCTTTAATTTAAAAACAGTATCTACTGATATTATAGTATCTATTTTTGTAATGGGATTTTTGTATTCTGTTGTTAAAAATTTAAAATATAAAATAGCAGTAGTTGATATGTTTAGATATTTTAAAGAAAAATCTTCAAGGATTTTAGTTCCATTTTATGGAATAATCTTTACTCTGTATATCTCTGTTTTAATATATTATGGACTAAATACTGATGTTTGCTATGATTTTTTAAATATATTTTTTCTTTTCTTTATAGTAACTTTTATATGCTTTTTAATATTGGTTTTTAAAAACTTTCTAATTTCAGATAAAAAAGATGAGGTTACTTATAGATTAAGAAAAAAATCTTTAGGATTTTATGCAAAATACATATTAAGCATAGCAGGATTAACTATTGGAGCAGGGATTATAATTTCTACATATATTATGGCTGTCAGTATGATGAGAGAAAATATAATATTTTTAATAATAGCAGGTGGGATTATAGCCTTATTATTAGTAGTAATAGTAGAAATTTTAATTTTAAATATGCTGATTAAAATTAATGGAAAAGTTCAGACTAAGCCAATGAATTTTAAGAAATTTTTTAATACTTTAGCTGTTAATATTATAGGTTTGTTATTCCTTGGAATTGCCATATTTATAAATTATACTATTGATATGAATATTCTTATTCTTAATCCTTTAGTTCTACATATTTTACTTGCTGTAATGATAAATTTTATAGGGTTAATTATAAATTTCCAAGTATTAGGAGTTTTAGTTGATAAAAAGTTTATGGCAGCATTAAAAGATGGTTTTAGAAAAACTAAAAAATTTTTAAATCCAAAAGTTTTAATAATTTTAGTAGGAGAAGATATTTTTCTAATAATTAGTATTCTAAATGGAGGTTTTACAGGATTTGTATATTTTATAAATTTTATAGTATCACTTTATTTAATAGATTTTTATTTAAAAGAAGAGGAATAATAAAATGGAAATGGAAATAATTTATATTATCTTTTTAATTGCAGTTCTTTTTTATACTTTTATATATTTTCTTTTTATAAGAAAGTATAAAGATTTAAAAAAGCTTTTTATAATTAATAAACTTTATGATGTTTTTGTTATAATACCTGAAATTTTTATAGGATTTTTAGGTTTTTATGATTTAATACTTTTTAGAATTTTACTTCTTATAAATTTTTTAAGTATTCTCTATATAGTTATTAAAGTTTTTAAAAATAAAGAGCCTAAAAGAAAAATTATATATGCAATACTTAGTCATTCAGAGTGGTTAATATTTTTTTAAAATATAAAATAGAAGAAAGATTTTTATGCTATATACTGAAAGTAAAAAAAGTTTTAGGGAAAGGACAAGGGTGTCCAATCCTTGTCCCGAGGATTTTCTACTGATTTATGTAGAGTAACCAAATTATAAAAATAATTAGACCTACCAACATAGAAATAATCAGTATTAAAGCAGAGAAGGAGAGTTTTATGGAAAACTATAAGATAAAAAGCAAAATAAATATTTTATCTAAAATAGTAGATAGTTTTTTTATAGGATTTTCCTGCTTTATAGTTTATTTTGGACTAAAGACAGGAGTTTCCTTTTCAAAAAATAGTTATACTGTTTTTACAATTTTATTAGGAGTTTTTTATGGATTTATATTTATAAGGGATTTTATTTTTTATAAAACTCTTAAAATTACCCATTATGAATTGATATTTTTTTATCCTATTTTGAGAAGAAAGATAAGAATACAGAAAAAAGATATACAAAAAATTGATTTTATAAAAAGTGAGTTTATACCAAAACTTTGGATTTATTATTATAGAATAAAAATAACTATGGAAAATAAAAACTATATTATATCCTCAAAAGATTATAGAAACTTTTGGGAGATTTTAAATAATATAGGGGCAAAACTTCCGAAAAGAAAAATTGAAAACTATAAGGAGAGGGAGTTATGAAAAAAATAGATGATGTAAAACTAGGAAAATTTTTAAGTCTTGTCCTTAGACACAAACCTGAAACAATAGGGATAACTTTAGATAAAAATGGCTGGGCTGATGTAAAAGAACTGATAGAAAAAGTAAAACTTTCTGAAAGATATATTGATATGGAGATTTTAGAAAGAATAGTCAGAGAAAATAATAAAAAAAGATATAGTTTCAATGAAGATAAAACTAAAATCAGAGCTAGTCAAGGACATTCTATAGAAGTAGAACTAAACCTTAAAGAGATGACACCACCAAAAATCCTATATCACGGAACAACCACTAGATTTTTAGAAAGTATAAAAGAAAAAGGAATTTTAAAAATGAATAGACAATATGTTCATCTATCAATGGACATTGAAACTGCTAGAAATGTTGGACAAAGACACGGAGAAGTAATTATTCTTCCAATAGATATAGAAGAACTTAAAAGCATAGGACATAAATTCTATCTGTCAGAAAATAAAGTTTGGTTATGTGATGATATTCCAAGCAGATATATTTTATGGAATAAAGTTATTAGATAAAAAGGAGGAATTATGGAAATAAAATATTTTAAAAATGTAGATTTTAATAGTGATTATCTTGAAACAACAATAGAACTTCAAAACAGAGAAATACAGCTTGATATAAACAGTGACGCAGTTCTTGGAGAAAATAATTGGGTAAAAGAATATGAAGAATATATTTCTAAATTGGAAACATTCAAAGAAAAAATTGATAAAGAGATTATAAAAGATTTTGAAAATGATGGTGTAACTAAAGAATGGATTGATTTTCACTCTGAAGAATTAATGGAAAGTATTGAAGAAAATGGAACATTAGATAATTGTGATAAAAATTTACCTATAGACAGACAAATTCTTTCGGCACTAAAACTTAACAGAATAGGAATTTATCCTGAATATGAAAATATAAATGGTGAGGAATATTATGCTATTTGGGATTATATCCTTGATGATGAGATAAGTGATGAAATTTTAGTTATAGTTACTGATAAAAATGGAGAAATAGTGGATATTACTTGGGAAAGTTAAAATTTAAATATTTTATATTTAAACAGCAAATTATAAAAAAATTTCGTCTAATAGAAAAATTATACAAACATAACTTTAGCAATCTAAAGGAGGAACTATGGCTATAATTACAGAAAAATGGAATAAAATATTTGAAGAAGCATACTTAGATGATATTTTAAGAAGTCTAGAAGAAATACAAAAAGAAAATAATTATACTGACGAAGAAATGAATAATGATTTACAAGTGGCACTTTGGAGAGCTTATGTTTACAACAATATGGATTCCTACGAATATTATGAGTTATCAGAAAAAACACTTGCTAAAGTAAAAAATGAGGGAATAAAAAATGGGATTTGGTGCTATAGATATTCTTGTGCTTTAGTTTATCTTAGAAGATTTGATGAAGCTTTAGAATATAGTAGACTTGGAACAAAAGTAGATCCTTCATATCCTTGGGGTTGGCTACAACTTGGTAGACTTTGTTACAAATATAATCTTTTAGATGAAGCTTTTAATGCAATAGATAAAGGACTTGAACTTGTACCAAATGATTATGAATTTTTAACTTTAAAAGATGATATAGAAAATGACAGAGGATATGCTTATGCAAATTCTCACTACATAGATGAAGAAGCAGATAAAAACTCAAAAGAAAGATTGATAAATATTGATGATGAAGAGTTATATCAATCTTTTGCCAACAAAAGTGATTTAGAAAAAGAATTAGATATTCTTCATAAGCAAGATAAAAATCAAGATATTATTAATATAATTACTTCTTTACCTAAAGAGGATTTAAACTATGATATTCTTGGAAAACTTGCAAGAGCATATAATAACAACAATCAATGTGAAGAGGGACTTAAAGTTTTACTTTCTTTAAAAGATGATGGAGAAAATGATTCTATTTGGAATTTCCGTGTAGGATATTCTTATTACTATTCTGAAAAAGCCAAAGAAAATCCAGAATATTTAGAAGAAGCTAAAAAATATTTTGAAAAATGTCTTGAATTAAATCCTAACGAACCTGACGGAGATACTCTTTTAAGATGGGTTTATTCTGACTTGGGAAATAGAAAGCTTGACGAAGAGAAAAATGATGAAGCTTTGGAATATTTCCAAAAAGCTAGAGATTTAGCAAAAGATACTAATGATATTATAGCTACTGAATCAGAACTTGCTTGGGCATATGATTTCTTAAGAGAGTATGAAAAAGCCTACGAATATTTACAAAATATTATTTCTTTAGGTAGAGATGATATTTGGGTTAACTCTGAGCTAGGATATTGTCTTGGTGGATTAGAAAAATATAAAGAAGCTATTGAAAAATATGAAAAATCCGTAGAACTTGGAAGAAATGATTCTTGGGTATATGCAAGACTTGGAGATTTGTATAAAGAATTAGAAAAATATGATGAAGCTTTAGAAAATTATCAAAAAGGATTAGAAATAGATTCTGAAGATATTTATATTCTTTGTGAGTTAGCTTGGATATATGATAATATAAAAAATGATTGTAAAAAAGGACTTGAATATTTAGAAAAAACTAAAAATTTAGGCAGAGATGATATTTGGATTAATTCTGAAATTGGTTGGGCATATAATCATCTTAACAAATATGATAAAGCTCTTCCTTACCTAGAAAAAGCCAAAGGACTTGGAAGAGATGATGAATGGATTTACTTTGAACTTGGATATTCTCTTGTAAGATTAGATAAAGTTAAGGAAGGACTTGAATATTATGAAAAAGCTTTAGAATTAGGAAAAGATGATATCCCTTTAAATGGAGAACTTGGATATTGGCTTGACCATTTAGGAAAATACAATGAAGCACTTCCTTATTTAGAAAAATCTAAAAAACTTGGAAGAGATGATGAGTGGATTAACACTGAAACAGGTTTCTGTTTAAATAGATTAGAAAGATATGATGAAGCATTATTATATTTTGAAAAAGCTGTAGAATTAGGAAAAAATGATGAATGGGTTTATTCTGAAATGGCTTTCTCTTTGAAAAAACTTAAAAAATATGATAAAGCATTAGAATATTATCAAAAAGCTGAAGAGCTAGGCAGAAATGATGAATGGATAGTCTCTGAAATAGCTGAATGTCTTGAAAATATGGGAAGAACAGAAGAAGCCATTGCAAAGCTTAAATCTTTTGTTGTAACAGAAATAGGTAATACTGACTCTGTTAATTCTCAAATAGCTTATCTTTATGGAAGAATGAATAACTCTGAAGAAGCTTTAAAATATCTTTATGAAGCTGAAAAGCTAGGAAGAAATGATATTTGGCTATATTCTGAAATTGGTTGGAATTTAAGTGGAGAACCTGAAAAATATCAAGAAGCCTTAGAATATTTTCAAAAAGCTATAGAACTTGGAAGAGACGATGAATGGATTAATGGACAGATTGGATTTGCTTTATCAAAACTTGGAAAAAATAAAGAAGCTGTTAAATATTTTGAAAAAGCTAAATTTATAAATCCTGACAATGAATGGATTTCTTATCATCTTGGTTCTTGTTACAGAAAATTGGGAGAAATTCAAAAAGCTATAGATATTTTAAAAGTTTCTAAAGAAAAAGGTGAATTTAGAGGTTGGACAGAATTAGAACTTGCTTGGTGTTATGCACTTATTGATGAAAAAGAAAAAGCTCATGAATATTTAAAAGAAGCTGATTCATATATTGGTGGAGAAATAGCTAATTCTTCTGAACTAAAAAAGATTTTGAATCAATTAAACAATTAATTTCTGCTACATCTTATTTAGCTTAATTTATAGAATATTATTTTTCTATAATTTTAAAAATATATTTGTTTATTTATATTACTAAGGGAGAAAATATGTATTTATTTAAAACTTTAAATGACATTGACACAAAAATAATATATGATAGCTTTATGGAAGCCTTTTCTGATTATTCTGTAAATCTTTTTCTGCCTTATGAAGATTTTAAAACAATGCTTATCAATAAAGGATTTAATCCCTGTATATCTTTAGGATTATTTCATAATAATAAACTTATAGGTTTTGTTTTAAATGGAAAAAGAAAATGGAATGGTAAAGAAACTGCTTATGATATGGGAACAGCTATTATACCTGATTATAGAACCTGTGGTTTTTCTAAAAAAATGATTGTAAAAGTAACAGAAATTTTAAAAGAAAATAATATAGAACAATATCTTCTTGAAGTAATACAAAATAATATAAAAGCTTTTGAACTTTATAAATCACAAGGTTTTCAAATAACAAGAAATTTTTCTGTATTACAAGCAGATATTAAACCTTCTGTTTCTTTTATATCTAGCTCTTATACTATAGAAGCAATCACAGATATAGATGAAAGTATGTGGAGTATTTTTAAAAGTTTTTGGGATTTTTCTCCCTCTTGGCAGAACTCAATAGATTCAATAAAAGCTACAAAAGAAATATTTACCTATATAGTAGTTAAAGATAAAAAAAATATAATAGGCTATGGTATTATTGAAAAAAAATCTGGTAAAATACCACAATTAGCAGTAAATAAAAATTATAGAAATAAAAGTATAGGAAAAAATATTTTGTATGAACTGGTAAAAAATACTGATTCAAATTCTATAAAACTTATTAATATAGACAGAAAATATAAGAATATGGAAAACTTTTTAATAAATCTAGGATTTCAAATTTCTTCTATGCAATATGAAATGATATTGAATATAAAATAGAAAATTAAAAGTTATACCTTTTGATATTTTCAACATTTTTTTTATAAATTAAAAAATTTTTTGAAATTTTTCTTGCTTTTTTTATGATTTTGTTCTATACTTGTTTTAACAAAAAACAAAACAATTTCACAAAAGGAGGTTTTAAAATATGCTAATGCTACTTAACTTATTATTTGTTGTAACTCTGCTGTTTACACTGCTGCTTTTATATTCTACAAAAAAATACACAAATAATTTTGTTAAGGCATGGTATAATTATATTTTTAACCTCTTATTTAAATATATTCAGATTTAAAATTTTTTATGATGTTTTTATTTAAGCTAAAGAATAAAACATCAGAAATTTTATTTTTTAAATTGAAAATATGTAATAAATAGTTGTGTAGTTAAAGACAGCCTTACAAAGCTGTCTTTTTTATTTTGTAATCTATTTAAAAATTTATAATATTTCAAAGGGGGAATTTTCTATGAACAAAATCAAAAATGCCATAATGATAGGAGCTACTGTGTTATTTACTGCTTGTGGTGGAGGTGAAAAAACTGTTGAAACTGAAACAATAAAAATAGGAGGTCTTGCACCTCTTACAGGTTCACTTGCAATTTATGGAGTAACTACAACAAATGGAGCAAATCTTGCTGTTGATGAAATAAATAAAAACGGAGGAATTCTTGGAAAAAAAGTTGAATACATTACTCTTGATACAAAGGGAGATTCAACAGAAGCTGTTATGGCTTATAATAAACTTATTGACAAAGGAGCTTCTGCAATAATTGGAGAAATTACTTCAAAACCATCTCTTGCTGTTGCTGAAATCGCAGCTCAAGATAATATACCTATGATTACTCCAACAGGAACACAAGTTGACATCACAGAAGCTGGACCAAGTATTTTCCGTGTATGTTTTACAAATCCTTATCAAGGAAAAGTTTTAGCTATTCTTGCAAAAGAAAGACTTAATGCAAAAACTGCTGCTATTATGATAAATAATTCAAGTGATTATTCTGATGGAATTGCAAAAGCTTTTATTGAACAAGCTGATATTTCAGGAATAAAAATTATTGCAAAAGAAGGATATGCTGACGGAGATAAAGATTTCAGAGCTCAGCTTACAAAGATAGCTGCTGAACAACCTGATGTTCTTCTTGTTCCAGAATATTATGAACAAGCTTCTTTGATTGCAACACAAGCAAGAGAAGTAGGAGTAAAAGCTATATTTATTGGTTCTGATGGTTGGGATGGAATTGCAAAAACTCTTGATTCAACTTCTTACAATGCAATAGAAAATTCTTATTTCACAAATCATTTTTCTATGCAAGATACATCTTCAAAAATTCAAAACTTTTTAAAATCATATAGAGATACTTATAAAGAAGATCCATCAGCTTTCTCTGCTTTAGGATATGATGCAATATATATGGTTAAAAAAGCTGTTGAAAATGCAGGAACTACTGATAAAGATGCCATAGTCAATGCTTTAAAAAATATTGAGTATGATGGTATCACAGGATATTTAACTTTTGATGAACACAACAATCCTGTAAAGGCTGTTACAATTTTAAAAATTACAAATGGAGAATATGTTTTTGATTCAAAATTAAAATAAAATATTAAGAAAAAAATTAGTAATATAATAAATTTTATATAAATAAAAACCTCTTTTGATTATTAATGAATTATAAATATAATTAACTAATATCAAGAGAGGTTTTTTTATGTTTTTATTATCAAAAAAATTGTAAAAAAAATTTTTTAAATGTGATACAAGTAACAATATTTTATTCTTTTCTTTGAAAAACTTCAATAGAACTTTCTTTACTTCTAAAGTATTTTATAGAAATTATTATATTTTCATTTTCAAAAAATAACTGCTCTCCATCTTTTGCAAAGTATATTTTTTTTAAAAATTCTGTTGAAGTAAGATTATCTTTTAAAAATTCTAAATCCACCATCCCTGCCAATTTTTTATAAATAAAATTTTGCATTTTCAATGGATTTTTAAAGTTTTCAGAAATTTCATATATTTTCTCATATTTACTAAGCCTAAATTTATTATTAATAAACTTATTAAGTTCTTCATCTATATTAGAATTATTTGGGATATTTTTTAAAATTAGTTTTAGATATTTTTTTAATTCTTCAAGAGGAAGATATTCTAGTGCTTTATATAAAATATTATATGTATATTTAAAATCTTTTACATGAGAAGCAATTAAAGTCATAAGTTCATTAACCTGTTCATTCTTTATTTTTGAAATCTTATTGTAAATGGAAAATTCAATAGCAGTGACTTTATTATTTTTAAATTCACCACTTTTAATTTTTTCATATCCTAAAATATAATTAGTTTTCAAATCTATATCTTTTTTTAATTTTTTTAAAATATTTATTTCAAAATCATAAAATCTTTCATATTCTTTCAAATTAAGAAGATTTCTTAAATCTTCTAAAGAGATAATTATATTTTTTTCATCTTCAACATCTGTAATAAAATTATAATAGAAATATTTAGTGAAATTTTCTTCAAATTTTAAAATATATTTAAGCTCCAATACAGAGAAAATATTTTCTTCTAAAATGGCTTTTTTAAAAGTATCACTTAAGAAAAATGAAATATTATTTTTTGAAATATTATAATGAGACACAGGGAGAATAATCCCACTATTTTCTTTAAAAGTGTAGTGTATTCCCTTTTTTACAAATCTTTCTAAAAATAAAAGCTTACTTCCTTTTAAACTTGGAACTGAAATTTCAGAAAGACTGTAAATAAGTTTTTTATTTTTTAAAATATCTTCAATAAGCATATTTAAAAGCTGAAATTCAGGTTTTACATACTTTGGAATTATTTCAATATTTATTTCCATAAAAATTCCTTTCCAAAAAAATAAATTTTTTTTAAAATTTTTCTTTAAAAACAGACGAAAAAATAAAAATATTTTTTTCAATTACTATTTAGATAATACTATAAAATCTATATTTTTGCAATCACTTCTATTTTATCAAACGAAAATAATACTAATTTTCTTGAAATTTGACACTTTTTTTGGAAAATGTAATAATGAGTTATCAAAAAAAATCTTTGGAGGGATAACTTATGAATAAATTTATGTTTGTATTAGAAAAATATCTTCTTCCTATTGCTGAAAAGCTTGGGCAGAGCAGATATTTAAATGTTTTAAAAGATGCTTTTATGCTTTCATTTCCACTTACTATATTTGGTTCTATATTTGTAGTAATATCAAATCTACCATTTCTTACTTTAATAATGAGTAAAGACAAAGTTCAAGTTTTAAAAGATGCTCTTGCTCCTGCTGCAGAAGGAAGTATGCTTATAATGACAGTGTTTGTTGTTATGGGAATAGGATATTTCTTAACTACATCATATGGCATAGAGGGAATATTTGGATCTGCAGTAGCTATTTCTGCTTTTTTCTTAGTTACACCTTTAGAAAAAGGAGCTATGCCTTTAGACAGATTAGGAGCAAAAGGAATGTTTGTTGGAATTTTAGTTTCAATTATTGCAGCAGAATTATATAGAAAAGCTGTTTTAAGAGGTTGGACAATAAAACTTCCAGATAGTGTTCCACCTGCAGTATTAAAATCTTTTTCTGCATTAATTCCAGCTTTTTTAACTTTAACTGTATTTTTGGTTGTAAGAATCTTATTTTCTCTTACATCTTTTAATAATATACATGATTTTATTTTTACAACAATACAGACTCCGCTTATTAAACTTGGAGGAGGATTATTTGCAACAATAATTGCTATTTTGATGATTCAACTTTTATGGTTCTTTGGTTTACATGGACAAGTAATAGTAAATTCTGTTTTAGATCCTGTTTGGAATACATTAGCACTCCAAAATTTTGAAGCATATCAAGCAGGCGGAGAACTTCCAAATATCATTACAAAACAATTTATGGAAACATATACTGTAGGACTTGGAGGAACAGGAATGACTCTTGCTGTAGCTTTTACTCTTTTATTTGTAGTAAAAAGCAGACAGCTTAAAGAACTTGGAAAAATGGCAGGTCCTGCTGCAATATTTAATGTAAATGAACCTATTATTTTTGGTTTACCAATAGTTATGAATCCACTTATTTTTATTCCATGGATGATTGCTCCAGTAGTTGTTGTAATATTTACATATTTTATGATGGCAATAGGTCTTGCCCCAATCCCAACAGGAGTAACAGTTCCTTGGACTGTACCAATTTTCTTTAGTGGTACTCTTGCAACAAACTCAATGATGGGAGGAGTTCTGCAGATTATTAACTTCTTTATAGTATTTATTATCTGGCTGCCATTTATTAAAATTTTGGATAAACAGGCTATTGCTGCAGAAGAAGAAAATGAAGATGACTTAGACTTAGATTTAGAAATTTAAAAACAATTTATATAATATATGGAGGAAAAATTATGAAAAAAATATTACTATGCTGTTCATCAGGAATGTCAACAAGTTTACTTGTAAATAAAATGAGAAAAGTTGCAGAGGAGCATAAAGTCCCTGTTGAAATTAATGCTGTTGGTCTTGATAGGTTTGAAGATGAGATAAAAGAATATGATGTAGCTCTTCTTGGTCCACAAGTAAGATTTAAATTAGAAGAATTTAAAAATATTGCAGAAAATTTTGGAAAAAAAGTTGCAGTAATAGATACTAAGGATTATGGAACAATGGACGGAAAAAAAGTTTTATCTCAAGCTGTCAAATTAATAAAGTCATAATAATAAGTAAAAAATAATAAAAGGAGAGATTAATATGGATATAGAAACTATAGCAATGGAGCTTGTAGGAAATGCTGGAGAAGCAAGAAGTTTAGCATTTGAAGCTTTAGCACAGGCAAAAAATAAAAATTTTGAAAAAGCAAAAGAATTATTGGAAGAATCAAAACAAGCTTCACTTAAAGCACATCACATACAAACTGATTTAATCTGTCAGGAAGCTGATGGAAATAAAGTTGAAATAGGTTTACTTATGGTTCATGCTCAAGACCATCTAATGACTTCTATTCTTGCAAGAGAGCTTATAACAGAAATTATATCTTTATATGAAAAAATATAGATAATTTAAGGAGAAAACATAATGAAAAAATTTCCAGAGAACTTTTTTTGGGGAGCTGCTGCCAGTGGACCTCAAACAGAAGGAATTACAAATAAAATAAACAAATCAATATGGGATATTTGGTTTGAAAAAGAACCTGAAAGATTTTATAATCAAATTTCTCCATATGTAGTTTGTGATACTTATAATAAATTTAAAGAAGATATAAAATTAATGAAAGAAATTAATTTTAACTCTTTTAGAACTTCAATACAATGGTCAAGACTTATAAAAGATTTTTATACTGGTGAAGTTGATCCAGATGCAGTAAGATTTTACAATGAATATATTGATGAACTTATAAAAAATGGAATTGAACCAATAATAAATCTTTATCATTTTGATATGCCTGCTAATCTGCAAGAAGAACTTGGTGGTTGGGAAAATAAAAAAACAATAGAATTATTTGTTATTTTCGCTAAAAAAGCTTTTGAACTTTTTGGAGACAGAGTTAAATACTGGACTACATTTAATGAGCCAATAGTCCCTGTGGAGGGAGGATATTTATATAATTTCCATTATCCATGTAAAAAAGATATGAGACTTGCTGTTCAAGTAGCATATAATATAATACTAGCTCATGCAAAAGCAGTACAGGAATACAGAAGACAAAAACTTGATGGAAAAATAGGAGTAATTTTAAATTTAACACCGACTTATACAAGAGATGAAAGACCAGAAGATAAAAAAGCTGCTCACATAGCAGATCTTTTCTTTAACAGAAGTTTTCTTGACCCTATGGTAAAAGGAGAATTCCCTCAAGATTTAATTGAAATTTTAAAAGAACATAATATGCTTCCTGAAACAACAGAGGAAGAAAAAAGTATTATCTTAAATTCAAAAGTTGATTATTTAGGTGTAAATTATTATGTGCCAAGAAGAGTAAAAGCTGTTGAAAAAACACCTAAAGAATTTACTGAACCTGAATATTACTTTGAATATCATATAAAAGAAAATGGAAGGTTTAATCCTTATAGAGATGGAAATGAAATTCATCCTGTAGCATTATATGATATAGCAAAAAATATTCAAGAAAATTATAATAACATTCCTTGGTATATTGGAGAGATAGGAATTGCTATGAGCTTAGATTCAGAAAAAACTCTTCCAGATGGAAGAATAGATGATAGCTTCAGAACTAATCTTTTAATAGAACATCTTGATGAATTACACAAAGCTATTCAAGAAGGAGCAAATTGTTTTGGAGTTCATCAATGGACATTTATAGACAACTGGTCTTGGCTTAATTCATTTAAAAGAAGATATGGTTTTTACAGACTTGACCTTGAAACAGGAGAAAGAAAGATAAAAGAACATGCTAAATGGTTCAAGGAAGTTGCAAAAAATAATGGATATTAATTTTTAAAACAATAGACTTTCTAATCAAAGTAATATTCTAGAATTAGAAAGTCTTTTTTAATAGGAGGATTTATGATAATTGGTGGAATAGAAGCTGGGGGAACAAAATTTGTCTGTGGAATTGGAAATGAAAAAGGAGAAG
>NZ_JADYUD010000011.1 GCF_021531595.1 Fusobacterium perfoetens | reverse complement strand
CTTGTAATTTTTATCCTTGAAAAAATTGAAAACTTTTATAGGAAAAAGTAAGAAAAGCACGGTTTTTACCGTGCTTTTCCTATTCAAAATCTTATCCTTGTTTACCTAACCGTTTTGTAGTTTCATCTAACCTTTTTTAATCTTACAGGTAACATTTATCATCATATTCAAAAGCTGTAAGTCCATTAGGAAGAACAGCTAAATTTCCTACTTTTATATTATTATAAAATACCTGCAAAGATTTAATATTTTCCATTTATAATCTCCTCAATGGAACTATATTCTTTTTTCTTAAAAAGCTCCATTAACTCATTTTCACAATCTAAGACAATCGCAATCTTTACTAAAGAGAAAAGAGAAATTTCCCCTGTATTTTCAAAACGCTTTATAGAACCAAAACTCACCCCCGATTTTTTGGCAAATTCCTCCTGTGTCAGCTTCAACTCTTTTCTTTTTTTTCTTACATTTTTTGCTATTTCCATTTGAATTTCTTTTGGTGTTTTTATATCTAAAAAATCATAATTCATATATAATATATTATCTAAAAACATATTAAAAGTCAATTAATAGATAACATATTATCTATTTTTTAAATTAAAATAAAAAAGAAGTCCTAAAATTTAGAACTTCTTCTTTACTCTTTCATTCTCTATTTTTATTCCTCGGGTTGAGTTTCCTGACAATCTTTCTTACTTAAAATATATACTATAAGGTAAAAGAAATCAAATCTAATAAATAATATTAAGTTTTATATTTTAATTATTTGTTTTCTCGTATTCAAGAGCTTTTTCTTCAAGAAATTTAAAATCATTGGTTCTCTTATGAAATATGGTATTTTCTTTTGTAGTAATTAATGTATATAATTTAAGACTTTTAGAAATTATAGTCTCTTTATTTCTTTCAATCCATCTTAATTGGTCTTCTAATAAAATAGCATATTTTTTATCAGATAAAGTATTAGTTTTGATATTTGTAATATAATCTTTTGATACTGGTATCATATTATTTAAGTTTATAACTCCAGTTTTTCCATTTTCTATTTTAATAAAATCAAGAGCTTCTTTCATTTTTATATGTTTAGGTTTTGGAGAACCAAGTGGAGCAAAATAATTATGGTCATTGATTTTTAATACAATACCAACATATGGTCTGCTTTCATTTTTATTATATTTTACATTTTCTGAAAATTTTCTTAAATAATTTATATAGTCTTCATTAATTGTATATAATTTCATATAATCTCCTTATATATAAAAAGGTTGGTTTTTTAATAACCAACCTTACTCTTTTAACTCCCTGCTTAATGGCGGGGAAACACCGCTCTTTTAACTCCCTACTTAATGGCGGGGAAACACCGCTCTTTTAACTCCCTACTTAATGGCGGGGAAACACCGCTCTTTTAGTTTCTACACTTTATGGTGGAGAATCACCGCTCTTTTATTACCATAAGTATACCATATTTTCATATTTTTGAATAGGTTTATATTTTAAGTTCAATATGATTTTAAAACAAAACTCAGACCGATGTTTTTACACCAAGACTGAGTTCTGTTTTTAGGGTTTTATTTATGCTGGGTAATTATGTCCTAGAATTTATATCCTACACCAACATTAACTCCATAAACATCTGTATCATTGCTTCCGAATTCATAAGTTAATCCACCATTATAGAAGAATCCGTTTTCATTTGTTACTTCTGCTCCTAAGTTAAATTTAACTACATTTTCTGCTAGTTCTGCTCCTAATACATTAAATCCTTCACTTGCTGTTGCTCCATAGAATCTTCCTGTAAATTCATCATCTGTATCTCCCATTGTTCTTACATAAGATACTCCGAATTTTACATCTACTTTAGATTTTTCTAATTGAACTGATTTAACTGTATCTAAACCAAATTCTGCATCAAATGTTGTTATTTCTGCATCGCTTACTCCAAAGTAAGAATCTCTTGTATCATCTTGTTCTACATAAGTATATCCTAATCTTACTCTAGGTTGAAGTGATAATCCATCTCCTAAGTCTGCTGTATATCTTCCTTGTACATATCCGCTTAATGCTTTAGAATCATATTTATCTGAACCATGAACATTAGTTATTGTGTTATCTGCTTCATATTCTCCAAATTGGTATCCTAATCCTGCTGTGAAGTCATAGTTTCCAACAATTTTATTTCCATATACTCCTAAGTAGAATAAATCAGCATCTGCACTTCCGCCATCTGTATCAACATCTTGTTTTACACCAGAGAAAGCAATTCCAGCTGTAGTAGTTTCATTTAATCCATAACCAAATGCTGCCATTAGTCCTGTTGATTCTATTTCAGAAGAATATTCTCCTACAGTTCCTTTTCTATCATATTCATCTTTAGAGTAAAGTGCTTTACCTTCAGCTGTCCATTTTCCTACTTCAGATTTTCTAGCAAGAGAAAGAACTGCTTCTTCATTCATTTTAACAGTATCATAAGCTGCTTTTACTGTTTCAGAATAGATGTTAGATGAATAAATTTTATCTAATTGAACTTCTCTTTCAGCTTCATCAGAACTAAAGAAGTTAGATACATCAAATGCTTGAGCATTTATATTGTTAAGGATTGAATTTCCTTTATATAACTCATTATTATATTTTAATATTACTGTTGTATTATTACTATCTCCAGCATTTTCATTTAATATTGTATCTAATAAATAAATTTTAGAGTCTGATGTAACTCCAACTTTTTCAAATTTATTATCTCCTAAATTTATTGTATTTTCTTTACCTGATAAACCTGCTGTTTTTATTAATAAATCTTTATTATTTTTATCTGTTGAAGTTCCTATTATTTCTATTCCACTAGAGTTTCCTAAAGCATTTTTCCCATTTTCTCCTAATTCAAGAGCAAGCTGTCCATTTTCTCCACCTATTTTTATTGTATTTGTTGATGTACCAGCTGGTGCTCTAAATAATCTTGCTCTAGTTGAAGAAGGTGTTCCTAAAACTGTATCTGCTGATAATACTAAAATATTTGTTTTTTCACCTTTAGTATTTATGCTATCTCCTACAGTTATTGTTCCTATATTAACATTTCCATCAATAGTAGTAATATTAACTTCTTTACCTGCTTCTTTTATGTCTAAAGATTTTGCTGTTATATCTTTTATAGATGTTTCTCCTTTTGATGTTACTGCTCCTGTTTGTCCTGTTGCATCACTATTTATTGCTACATTTACAGTAGCATCAACAAGGTTTAGTGTTCCATTTTCTTTAACTTCAATTTTTGCAGCTTTATTTTCCTCAACTGCTCCTTGAGAAACTGCTCCACTTAATGTTAAGTTAGAATCAGAAGTATCTTTTCCATCTCCAACAACTATAGAAGATTCTCCATTTAATACTACATTTCCTGATAATTTATGCCCTTCTCCTGTTGCTGTTACATTTTTTCCACTAGAAACATTCATTGTAACATCTTCCATTACAACTCCTGCTCCTGAACCTTCTGCTAAGTTAAGATTTCCTTCAACATTTACTGTTATATCTTTTAAAGTATCTGTAGTTGTTTCTATTCCTTCTTGTGAAGTTGAACCTGTAATAGTTGTTCCATCTTGCTTATCTTCAATTTTTATTGTTTCTCCACTTCCTGCAACTCCACTTTCAAGTAATTCTCCTGCTGTACCACTTTCTATAGTTGTTCCTGCAGAGAAAATAGAATTTCCTGCTTTATCTACAACCATTCCTTTATTTGTAAATGTTCCTTTATCAGTTATTAATGTTTCTAAAAGTTTATTCCAGTTTTCATCTGTCATCGCTTCTGCTCTGTCTGCTAAAGCAATAGTTCCTTCATTAGTCAGTGTTCCACCTGCAAGAAGTTTTGAAACAGTTTTATCAGAATTATCAGTATCTTTAAGAGAAATTACACCATTATTTGTTGTTGTTCCACCTGTAACTGCTGTTGCTCCACTTTCTACATTAAGTGTTGCTCCTTTTTTATTTTCAAATGAAGATTTTTCACCAAGAGTTACTGATGTCCCTGAAGCTAAATTAATAGTTCCTTTATTTGTTAATACTACTTCTTTATCTGTTGTTCCTACTACTTTAAACATTCCTTTATTTGTAAGTTCTGCACCAGTTTCTATAAGAACATTACCTGTTATAGAAGAATCTTTTCCAAGAGCTAGAATATTTCCTTTATTAGTTACTGTAATAGCATTACCATAAACTGTTTTAGTTAAACTTTCAGTTTCTGGAGTATTTCCTGTTAAATCAAGGTCATAAGCTACAATATTTCCATTTCCTTCAATTATAGCTCCACCTTGCATTTGAATACCTTTATCATAAGCAGCTAATTTATCTGTTGCTTCTTCTCTATTCCACATTTCTAATGTTTTATCTTCACCATTTCCAAAAGAAATTTTTCCACCATCTTTTATAACTATTTCATTTGCAAAACTGTCTCCTGTTACATTCCATGTTCCACCATTATAAAGCCCTAATTTCATTCCATTAACTATAGATTTTCCTGCAGTGGGATTTCCTGAAGAATATATTTTTCCATTAAAATACGAATCTTTATTTGATAAATTAATTATTATATCTGAATCAACTGTTGTTCCAGATTGTGTAGCATTATATGCAAAATTAATATCACCATCTAATTTCATGGTATTTTGAGAATTATTTTTTGCATTTAGTTGTACTAAAGATTTTCCTCTTGTTTTAATAATATCATCTGCTTTAACTTCAAGAGTTCCTTCATTTATGAATACCTGTCCTTGTGACCATGCTTGTATTCCACTACTTCTTCCTTCTTCTATAGTACAATTGATAGTAGTTTTTTTGGAATTAATTATAATCTTTGAAACATTTTCTGAACTAGCTTTCGTTGACCTATTAAGAGCATAAATACCTATAGCATAATTAGATTTTCCTTTTTTTCCATGAGCTTCTATATTAAGTTCATCTGTAATAACATTAATTATTCCACCTTTCCCTGTTTCAGAAGAGCCATAACTATTATCTGATGATAATGTTTGAGCATAAATTCCAGTAGAAATTAAATTTATTTTTTTAGTTTTTTCATTACCTATGTTTACAGTTCCACCATTTAAAGCTAGTATAGAACCAGTTGCTCCTGCTTGACCATATTTTGATACTGTTCCATATTCTAATCCTATAAGTCCACCAGTTATAGTAATATTCTCATCTTCAAGTTTTTTAACTTGATAATTTGTTCCATCATTATCATGAGCAACAAAAGGTCCTTTTATTCCAAAACTTACCCCTCCTGTAATCATAAAAGCAACAACCAGTCCCAAAGTGATTTTCACTTTTCTTTTTAGAAATCTTTTTAATGAACTTTCCACATAATTTTTACCCATTTTAAAATCCCTCCAATTTTTTATTTTATTCATAAAAATAATTTATGAATTTACACCCTTAAATAATTCTTAAAATTTTAAAAATAAAATATATATCTTATGCCCTCTTTCATATATTTTGTTTTTATTAGTATTTACATAGTTTCACCCTTTTTATGAGTATAGTACATGTTTTTCATATTTCCAAATATTTTTTATACATGCAAATTTTTAATATGTTTTTTTCAATAAAAATCGTAAAAAATTTTTTTAATTATTTTAAATATATATTTTTATATACAAAAACAAAACTCAGCCCCAGTGTTTTCACACCAAGACTGAGTTCTGTTTTTATTAAGGATTTTTATTTGGGTGCTTATTTAATTTAGATTTTATTTACTAAAATCTATAAGAGATTCCTGCTGTAATTCTTGAATCGTCTCCTGAATCACTCCACATCATTTCATATTTTCCATTTACTCCGAAACCTGTTTCATGTTCATAGTCAAATCCTACATGAGCTTTTCCTTCTTTATCATCTATATCAGGGTTTCCTAAGTTTACATCTGCATTATAGAATTTTCCTGTTACATCTTTATTTCTTTCTATATTTGTCATAGAATATTTAACACCTGTTTTAAGTTTTAAGCTTCCTTTTTCAAGTGCAAATTCTTTAACAAGATTTAATCCTGCACCAGCTTCAAATACATGAGAATCTCCACTGTCTATTGTCATTCCTTCTCCCATTTCTGCTTTATCTTGCATAATATAGTCATAAGTAAATGATAAGTTTGGTTCAAGTTTTACAGTATCAGTTACATACACATCTTTTTTAATATATCCTGCAAGAGTTACAGCTTCTGAATCTGCACTTCCACCTTTTTCAACATCTAAATCGCTTATAGTGTATCCAAGGCTTCCAGTCATATCAAAACCATTTATAGAATGTTTAGCATAAATTCCTGCATAATAGTTTTTACCATCAAAAGAAGTAGATTTTCCATTAAGAGTTTTTAAATCAACCTCTGTATCTCCTCCACCAAGAGCAAATCCTAAAGATGTATTTTCTGTTATTCCATATTCAGCCATACCAATCATAGATTTAATATCGCTGTCATAACCATTTATATGTTTTGTTCCATCATATTCCATGTCAGAACCAATATATTTTGCATTAGTTAACCATTCACCTTTATTTGCTTTTTTATCAAATTCAACAACTGCATCTGTAAATGCTCCTGTTATATCTCTTGTAATTTTTACTCCTGCTGTTCCAAGAAGTTCCATAACTTTATCAAGAATACCAAGATATTTTCTTATAGCTTCAGCATTTCCTGTATTTACTAAGTTATAAAATTCTTCTGAATCTTTAAAGTTTTTAATAAGTTCTTCGTATTCTTTTTGTTTTGAAGGATCATGAATTCCCATTTCTTCTGCTGATTTAAGAGAAAGAATTAAATTTCCATTTCCATCTGTTTTTTTGTTAAATATTCCTGATACATTAATTTTATTAAGAGCATCTTGAACTGCAATATCTTTATTACCATTAACTTTATATGTATCTTCCATATTATTTATTTCTAAATTTCCTAAATCAAATCTTATTTCATTTACATTTAAAGTTCCTTTTCCTGTAATCATTCCATCAAGAGTTGTTTTTCCATCTTGATTATCTCCAAAAAGATATCCTACAAGAGTTCCATTTCCATTATCAATATGAACAGTTCCTCCTGTTAACTCAATACTTCCTGTTTCTCCCTTTGTCCATTTTTGTCCATTAAGATATATATTTCCTGAACTTGATAAAGTTTCAGTAAGTTCATTTGGATTTGTTGTTTCTGTTCCATTTACTACAATTTTAGAACCTTCTCCACCTTTAATTGTTCCAAAAATATGGCTTTCTCCCTCTGTATAAGTTAATTTTCCAAAGACATCAACAGCCACAACATTTTGAGCATCTTTTAAAATATCTCCATTTTCATCTCTTGCAGCTACTGCATTTATTATAGAATTTCCTGTTAAAGTTAAATCTCCATCAACTTTTAAAAGAGTTCCATCTTTTTCAAAATATCCAACAATAGATGTATTATCTAGAGTTAAATTATTTTTTCCTGATACTTTATCTCCGTCAGTATCATTATCTAAAACTACATTTTCTTTTGCTTGAGATACAGCAGTTATTGTTTTTCCTGTTACTTTATCTCCAAGATTAAGAGTTAAAGATTTATTATTTATAAACATATTGTCTGCTGTATTATTAGAATTTATTTCTGTTTTATCAGACATATCTTTAACAACGCCATGAACTATTATTGTTTCATTTTGTTTATTATTTTCTAAAGTATCAGTATTTAATAATTTATATGTTCCATCATCTTGTTTTTGTAATACTGCACCTTGATTATTATCAAAGACTGCCCAGTTAAAAGTATTTATATCTTTATTTGTAGCAATAATAACACCTTTATTATTAACACCACCTGTAGCACCAGAGTTTGTTGGAACATTTCCTTTTATTAAACCTAAATTCAATAAAGATGTTTTAGTTTGTTTACCAGTTACAGTTATTCCTGATTGAATTGTTCCATAATTTTTTATATTTTCTTTTAAATCTTCTTGAACTCCATTAAGTCTCAATGTTATTCCACTTTTAGGACTAACAAATCCGTAGTTGTCTAATTCAAAAAAGTTTTTTGTAGAGGCAAACTCTAAAAGAGGTAATTGACCTCCTAAAACTTTCCCATGATTTTCTAAATATACTTTATTTTCTTTTACTCCATTACCTAAAACATAACTTGTATTTGTTAATGTTTTTATAGTTCCAGAATTATATATTTCCAAATCACCACTACCATTAACTGCAATGGAATTTATACTTTCTATATATCCATCATTATATATTGATAATTTTTCACTTCCAAAAAATGATGAAATAACACCTTGTTTACCTATAATTTTTCCACTTTCATGATTATATATTTTTACATTCCCTTTATTAGTAGTTGTTAACACATTAAATGAACCTTTTAAAGTTCCATAGTTATGCACTTCTTTATTTGAGGTCTGTATTGCTCTACCTTTTTGTGTAGTTATATTTCCATAGTTATATAATATCCCATTTCCATTTACTTCTAAACCTATAATTCCAGCAGTAGAATCTTTTGTTTCTAAATCCCCATAATTCATGAAAACATCATTATTTTCTATTTTTAAAACTGGTCCTTTTTCTACTGTTATATCTTCATAGTTTTCAGCTCCAAAAGCCACTGCTCCTGTAATTAAAAATGAAACCACAACCCCCATTGTAATTTTCACTTTTCTTTTAAGAAATCTTTTAAGTGAATTTTCTACATAATTTTTTCCCATACCAAAATCCCTCCTGTAAAACCTGTAAATTCTTTCCTTTTTGACCTCTTTTTTTTAACCTATCAAAAGCAATTATAATATTTTATCCCCCTTAAAATTGTATAATTACTTTTAAATTTTTCTACAACCTAGAAATATGGTAATCTGGCTTTTTTTCTATTACTTTTATATATAAGAGTAATAAAAAAACAGTCTGACTTAAGGGGAAATCAAACTGTTTAATTAGTTAAAATTATTTATACTATTTTTTGTAAAATTCACTCTATATTTTTCAAATATATTCAATTTAAGTATAGTACTGCACTTTTTAAATGTCAAGCACTTTTTTTCAAATTTAAGTTTTTTTAAATTCTTAAAGTTTTTTTATAAATTTTTTTTATTTCAAATTTTTTCTCATTTTAAAAGTGTTCACTTTTGGAAATTGGTGACTTCTTGTGCATTATAAGCCACTTTGTGTAACTTTTGACCGTTTTTATTTTTGACATTTTTGAAACTTTTTTATATAATTCTGTCACACATGTGGTTTGTTTTAGAGAAATTTCTCTGCTTAAATTTTTTAAAGAAAAGGAGAAAAACTAAAATGATTAAAAAACCCAGAAGAAAAAATGCAAAAAGTAAAAAACTAACAGCCAAAGAGCTGCTAAGAAGAAGAAATTATATTAAAGAACAAGAGTATATCAACTTTTTTCAAAGTGATGAACCTCTTGAAAAGCTTCAAAAACAAATATTCTGCTATTACCGTAAATGTTCAACCTTTTTAACTGATCCCTTATCTTATATCCCCAAGACAACAAAAGATCCCTTTGAATACAACTATATGGAAAAAGCTATAAAAATACTTGGGGCTCTTACAAAACCTCACCTTCTTGCTGATTTCCTTGATATTGATGTAGATATAGTCTTAGATGCTGTTGAAACTGGAATTATTCCATGTATTTCATGCAACAGCTTATACTCAATTAAAACAAAAGAAATTTTTCCTTTCTTAAGCATAATAAAACCTCATCAAAGGATAAAACATGAACACTGAAAAGAAAGATTTAAGTATAAACAGTTCTCAGTGTGTAAGGGAAAGATTTAGATTTCTCTTTGATAATCTTGACATAGACGAGTTCAGGCTCGTCTGTGCCCAAAGAGAAAAACAAGAACTTGATGAAAAAATTAAAATCATAAAAAAAGAAATAAGAAGGGAAAATAAACAAAGGAGAATATGGAAAATGGCTGAAAATATAGAAGATGAAATTAATGAATACCTTATAAAAGCTTCTAAACCAAGAAGTGAATTTGAAAAAATGCTCCTTGATAAAATGAAAAAAGAGCTAGGGACTGTCACTTCAGTGAAAGAGCTTTCAAGATTTTTAAAAATGAATCAAAACAGCATTTATAAAGCTATAGACAATGGAGAGATACTTTCTTTTAAAAGAGGAAAAAGAAAATTTATTGTAACTGAAGGTATTCTTCCATTTTTAAGAGACTAAAATTAAATCAGGAGGGAGAAAATGAAATTTAATATATATGGCTATCCTCAGGATATCCTTATGGAATATGGTTTAAATTCAGAAGATGCCCTTATTTTAAGGGTTATTGCAGATATGTTTTTCAGCACATCTGATAAATTTGAAGTTATCTGTGAAAACAGCATAAAATATATATGGCTCACTTATAAATATATTTTAAATGAAATCCCAATTATTGGAACTGAAAGAACTCTTATAAACAGAATTTCAAAGCTTTGTGAAAAAGGATTTTTAAGAAAAACAGTAAAAAATGAAAAAAATAATAAATCAGGAACATATTTATATTTTTCTCTTGGGAAAGCATATGAAAAACTTTCACCCCCTCCCATGAAAAATCTTCAAGGGGGCGATGAAAAAATTTCATGCCCCCCTATGAAAAATTTTCATACCAAAGATCATACTAATAATAATCATACTAATAAAATCATAAATAAATATATAATGCCTGAAAATTGTCCCCCTTTTATTCAGGACATTATGAAAAAATATGCTGAACTTGGACTTCCTAGTTATGAATTTCTTCCTGAAAACAGTGTTTTTGTAAATTGTATTCAGGCTCTTGGAGCTTCACGGCTCTTTAAGGCTATGGAGATTATGAGTCAGAATGAATATGCAAAGACCTTCAGCATTAACATGATATTTAATATAAAAAATCTAAAAAAAGCCCTTAATGGAACTTATTCAGAAAGAAATCCTGTAAAAAACAAAATTACAGAAGAGCCTCTCTATCAGGAAGATGAAGAAGCCCTTGAAGCACTTAAGAAAATGGGGTTTTAAATTATGAAAATAATAACTAGAAATAATATTTTAGATTTTGAAAATAAAGATTTAAAAGCAAAAGAACCTGAATATCACAGTTTTAAAAAATGCAGTATCTGTGGAAAGCCATATATAAAAAATCACACTCTTCCTGAAGAGATGATTAATATTTTAGGGGACAAGATAAGATATATTCCAAGCTGTACCTGCCATGAAACTCTCTATGAAAGGGATCTTGCTGAATTTGACAGAAAGGCAAGGGAGGAAAGAATAAAAAACAAGGTGAATAAATACAAAAATTTTTCTATTATTGATTCAAGGTTTTTAAATTCAACCTTTGAAAAAGCAGATTTAACAGGAAGGCATATGGAAATATCTCTTAAATATGCTGAAAGCTTTATGAAGTCCAAAGGAGATGCAGGAATTTTATTTTATGGAAACTCTGGAACTGGAAAAACTTTTGCTGCTGCCTGTATAGGAAATTATCTCACTGAAAGGAGAAAAACAGTTATTGCTATAAATCTTGGGCTTTATCTTGGAAAGCTTAAGGTTGAATGGGGAAAGGCTGAAAATGAAATTCTTGAAAAAATATCTCTCTGTGACCTTCTTATTATTGATGACTTAGGTTGTGAAAAAATATCAGAGTGGAGTCTTGAAAAGATATTTCTTTTAATTGACACAAGATACAGGGCTGAAAAACCTCTTATAATCACAACAAATCTTGAGTACAGCAGAGACAATTTAAAATGTGCCATTGTAAAAACCTTTGGCACAAGAATAAAAGACAGAATTTCTGAAATGTGTTTTCCCATTTGCTGCACTGGAGAAAGCAGAAGAAAATCAGGTACTGAAAAATTCATGGATTTCCTCTCTTCTTCATTAATAAATAGGAAGTAATTTAATTTCTTATTTGAGAAGAACTGTTATTTTTGATATAATAATTTTAATCATTTTAACACGGGAGTATATTTATGAAAATTGTAATTGTAGGAGCAGGAAAGATTGGAGAAATTCTTTGCAGAGATCTTTCCACTGAAGGAAATGATATAACCCTTATAGAGCAAGAAGCAAAAATTCTTGACAGAGTTCTTTCTGTATCTGATATTATGGGGATTGTAGGAAATGGAGCAAACCGTGAAGTTCTTGCTGATGCAGGTGTTCATAGTGCTGATATCTTTATTGCTGTAACTACCAACGACGAAATAAACCTTATTTCATCTGTAATGGCTAAAAAAATGGGAGCAAAATATACTATTGCCAGAGTAAGAAATCCTGAATATTCTGAACAGATGCAGTTTATGAAGGAATCTCTTGGTATTGATATTATGCTTAATCCTGAGGCAGAGGCTGCAGATTTTATCCGTAAAAATCTTGAATATCCTAATGCCTTAAATGTAGATTCTTTTGCTAAAAATAAAGTAAATCTTGTGGAAATTCTTGTAGAGGAAAATTCTTATCTTGACGGACTTAAGCTTGTTGATTTTAAAAGAAATCATTTTAGAAACCTTCTTGTATGTATAGTTCAGAGAGGGCCTGAAGTTTATGTTCCAACAGGAAACTTTGTTTTAAAAGCTGATGACAGAATATATGTAACAGGGGCTCATGCTGACTTAGGAGAATTTTATAAATCTCTTGGACACTCAGGAGAAAGAATAAAATCTGTATTTATAGTTGGAGGAGGGCGTATTACCCACTATCTTGCTGACATTCTTCTTAAGAAAAAAATGAAACTTAAAATAGTTGAACTTAAAGAGGAAAGAGCAAAAGAACTGAGTGAAACTTTTGAAAATGCAGAAATTATAAATGGAAATGGAATTGATTTAGATCTTCTTGAAGAGGAAAACTTCAGCAGCTATGATGCCTGTGTATCTCTTACAGGAATTGATGAAGAAAATATTATTATTTCAATGTTTGCTGACAAAATAGGAATCAAAAAAACTATAACAAAAATCAACAGTACTTCTCTTTTAAATGTTCTTGATTTTGTAGGGCTTCAATCTATACTTACACCTAAAAAAATCATTGCAGACTATATTGTAAAAATTGTAAGATCTTTTGCTGGTGCTCAAGGAGAAAACAATATTCAGAACCTTTACAGACTTGCTGACAACAGGGTTGAAGCTATAGAATTTTCTGTGGGAGAATACAGCCGTGTTGCAGGTATTCCTTTAAAAGACCTTCATATAAAAGAAAATGTTCTTATTCCTTATATAATAAGAGAAGGAAAACTTATTATGCCTGGAGGGCTTGATGTAATAAAACCTTATGACACTGTTATTATTATAACTACTCAGCAGTATCTTGACGATATTGACCAGATTATAAATTTTGATTTCTTCAATAAGGAGATATAAATATGAATACTCAGATGATAAAGTATATCATTGGATATATCTTAAAGCTTGAAGCTGGATTTATCTGTCTTCCTCTTTTTGTAAGCTTTTATTTTAAAGAAGATATGTCTATGCACAAAGCTTATTTTTACACAATAATACTTCTGCTTACTGCAGGATTTGCTCTTTCAAGAAAACTTCCAAAAAGTCAGAAAATGTTTGCAAAAGAGGGGCTTGTAAGTGTTTCTCTTTCATGGATATTTCTTTCTTTCTTTGGAGCTATGCCCTTTGTATTTTCAGGGTTTATTCCATCTTTTATAGATGCTTATTTTGAAACAGTAAGTGGATTTACAACAACAGGGGCAAGTATTCTTACAAATGTTGAGGCTCTTCCAAGATCACTTCTTTTCTGGAGAAGTTTCACACATCTTGTGGGAGGTATGGGAGTTCTGGTTTTGGCTCTGGCTATTATTCCAAAAAGTAATAATCAATCACTTCATCTTATGAAAGCTGAAGTTCCCGGCCCTACATTTGGTAAGTTTGTTGCAAAAATGAGTTATAACTCAAGAATTTTATATATTATCTATATTTTAATGACAGTTCTTCTTACTGTGGTTCTTGCTCTTGAAGGAATGCCTGTATTTGATTCTGTTCTTCATGCTTTTGGAACAGCAGGAACTGGAGGATTTGGAATAAAAAATACAAGTATTGCTTATTATAACAGCTCTGTAATAGATTATACTATTGGAATAGGAATGCTTTTATTCAGTCTTAACTTTAACCTTTATTACATTCTTCTTCTGGGAAATATAAAACAATTTTTTAAAAGTGAAGAGATGAAATGGTTTTTCTCAATAGTTTTCTGTTCTGTTTTATTTATATGTATAAATATTCATTCAATGTACGACAGTGTTTTCCGTCTTGTAAGAGATGTTTTCTTCACTGTTGCATCTATTGTTTCAACAACAGGATATTCTACTGCAGACTTTGACAAATGGCCTCTTTTCTCAAAAGTTATTCTTCTTTTCCTTATGTTTATGGGAGGATGTGCAGGTTCAACAGCAGGAGGACTTAAAGTTTCAAGAGTTGTTATTCTTATGAAAAGTGCAATAAGAGAATTTAAAAAACTTGGAAATATAAATAGAATTGTAAGTCTTAAAATGGAGGAAAAACCTGTAACAAAAGATTTAATGGAAGGAATTTCAAGTTATCTTATAGTTTATATAGGTGTGTTTGTAATTATTCTTCTTGGTATATCTGTAAGTATTCCTGATCTTGCTTCAGCCTTCAGTGCTGTTGCAGCAACATTTAATAATATAGGTCCAGGATTTGAAGTTGTAGGGCCTACACAAAATTACTCAACTCTTACTGATATAAATAAAATTATTCTTTCTTTCAGTATGCTTCTTGGAAGACTTGAAATATTCCCAGTTCTTATTCTGTTCTCTCCTGAACTTTATAAGAAATGGCATAAAAGAAATCCTTTAAAGAAATAAAAAAATAGGGACTGCTTTATTGCAGCCCCTTTATTTTTATTTTATTATTTTCTCCAAAGTCCCATTTTTTTAGCAGCTTCTGTTAATTCTTCTCTGAAGTCTGGGTGAGCTATGCTTATTAAAGCTTCTGCTCTTTCCCAACCTACTTTACCTTTTAAGTTTACTTTTCCATATTCAGTAACAACATATTGAACATTTGATCTTGTGTCTGTTACGATAGATCCATTTTCAAGAGTAGGTCTGATTCTTGATTTTAATTGACCGTCTTTTGTTTTATATGTTGAAGATAAGCAGATAAATGTTTTTCCACCTTTAGATAAGTAAGCTCCAAGAACGAAGTCAAGTTGTCCTCCTGCTCCACTTATAGGTTTTATTCCAGCACTTTCAGCATTAACTTGTCCATATAAGTCAATATCAACTGCATTGTTTATAGAAACGAATTTGTCAAGAGAAGAAACTACTCTTACATCGTTTACATAATCAACTGGTGCTGCCATGATTTCAGGGTTGTTATTTAAGTAGTCATACATTTCTTTTCCACCAGCAGCGAATGTAAATGTTTGTCTGAATCTGTCTATATTCTTTTTAGCTCCAGTAACTTTTCCAGCTTTAGCCATTTCAACGAAAGCGTCAACATACATTTCAGAGTGAACACTTAGGTCTTTTAAGTTTGATTTTGCAATAAGAGATCCAACAGCTGTAGGCATTGCTCCTATTCCAAGTTGAACACAGCAACCATCTGATAATTCTTCAACGATTAGTTCTGCAACTTTCATATCTACTTCTGATGGAGTAGGTCCTGGAAGAACAGCTATATCAGGGTTATTTCCTTCAACTATCATATCTACTTTAGAAATGTGGATGCAGTTTTCCATTCCACCTAAACATACTGGCATTTTTTCATTAACTTCAACTATTACAGTTTTTGCCATTTCACATACAGCCATCATATGAGAAGGGCTTACACCAAAGTTAAAGAATCCTTTTTCGTCCATTGGAGCAACTTGCATTACAGCAACATCAACTTTTGCTCCTCCGTCTCTGTAATATCTTGGAAGCTCAGAATATCTGATAGGTCCATAAAAAGCGAAACCTTTAGCAGCTGCTTTTCTTTCAATTCCTGTCATATGCCAAGAGTTCCATGTAAAGTGTTCTTCTGGTTTATCAATTTTAAATACTGCAGGCTCTTTTAAAAGAATTCCTCCTCTTAATTTTATATCTTTAAGTTCAGGCATTCTTTTTGCAAGAGCAGCATCTACTGCATCAGTTGTAGCAGCACACCAACCATAGTCAACAAAATCTCCTGATTTTATTACTGCAGCTGCCTCGTCAGCCGAAACTAATTTGCTTTGATACTCTTTTTCAAAAGTTGTCATTTTATACATCACTTCCTTATAAGTTATTAATATTTTTTGTCTCAATATTACTGCAAAAGTATTATTTCTTTACATTCAAGATATACACAATTATTTTATCATATTTTTTAAGACACATACAAGATTTATTTTCGTTGTACTATAACAGATTTTAAGTTACTGCACCTTTTATAAATTTATGAAATAAAATTTTATAAAATAGAAAATAATTTTCATAATATAAAATTTTATTTTATAATTTTTTTATCCATGTAAATAATCAAAAAGTTCTTTCTTAACCTCATATTTAAGCTTAAGCTCATATTTTACAAGTGGCTCTCCTCTTTTTCCCTCTATCTCCTGTGCATTTAAAACCTTTTCCACTTCTCCTAAATAATAAAATTTCTCTCCTGACTTTTTCTTTGCAAAAGCATACATTGTATAAATGTTTTCAGCAATTTTTCCTTCTGCTGTTAAAATACCATTTCTTGAAAGACATCTGTTGCTTTTTGAAAACCATGGAAATCTTTGAGAATCTATAAAATTATTTTGATAGTTTGAAAGAGGATTTGTATCCTCAAGAGTTATAAAAAGCATTACCTTTTTTTCCTCTTCAAAAACTGTGTATCCACTTACCTGATATCCATTATTAAAATCAAGGTTAAGATTCCAGAAAGCTTCTTGTTTTGTATATTCCTTATACTTTAAAATCGTTTCTTCTTCATTCTGCTTATAATTTTTTTCAGTGTAAGCCAAATTATATTTTATTAAATCATCTATAAGGGATTTAAAATAACTATTTTTATCATAGCACTCTTTAAAGCCACAAGATAATTCATACACTCCATTTTTATTTATAAATATAGGATTAAATTCTTTGGCAGTTGATAAGCTTTTAAAAATCTCCTTTGCTAAATGCTTAAGTGCATTTAAAACTGCTTCTTTCTGATTTTTAAGCCCATATTTTTCAAAAAGAATCTCTTCTCCAAAAGCAGATGTTATCCTTCCACTTCTTAAGCATTCATTTAAAAATACCATCTCATGCACTCTCTTAGCTGGTGTGAAAAATGAAGATAGAAATGTAAGATAATTTTTTTCTTCATCTGAAAGGTATGGGAATTCTTCTCTTGGCTTTAAAATTCTTAAAACCTCATCATAATTTTTCTTATACTTTAAAATAACAGAAGGTTCTATCATATTTCTTTCAAAAAAATCATATAGCATAGGAATTCTTCCAAGTTGTTTTTCTAGGAGTTTAAAGTCATGCTCAATATTCTTTTTAGTAGAAAAATTTGTTTTACCTATATTTTCAAAAATTCTTTCTTTTACAACCTCTTCAAAGATAACAGAGCTTTCTCCAGGAATCATATTTGTTCCATTCATAAGAAATCTTTTCATAAAATCCTTATCAAAGCTGTTATTTTGAGAAATTGCAGTTGGAATTAAAAAGTTTTTCTCATAGTTTCCTATAAAGTCAAGAACAACAACAAATTCTTTATCAGGATCTTTTCTAAGCCCTCTTCCAAGCTGTTGTATATATACAATAGAAGATTCTGTAGGTCTTAAAAGAATAACTTGATTTACACATGGAATGTCTACCCCTTCATTAAAAATATCCACTGTGATTATATATTCTATCTCTCCTTTTTCAAGCTGTTCTATTGTTTTTTCTCTTTTTTCATCACTGTCGTCCCCTATAAGAAAAGCTGTTTTTACACCTTTTTCATTAAACTTTTCACATAGAATTTCAGCTTCCTCTTTTCTTGAAACAAAAATAAGCCCATGAAGTTTATCTCCACTATAACCATAATATCTGCTTTTTTCTATTATATGATTTACTCTTTCCTCCATCACAAGTTTTTTAACAGCAGTTTTTTCATCTATACTTTCTCCATCTATAATAATATCTGATATACCAAAATAATGAAAAGGACAAAGAAGATTTTCTTCCAAAGCATCATAAAGTCTTATTTCATAAGCTATATTATGATTAAAAAGTCCATATATATCAAAATCATCTGTTCTTTCTGGAGTTGCTGTCATTCCAAGCATAAATTCAGGCTTAAAATAATTTATAACTTTCTGATAACTTTTTGCACCACTGTGATGTACTTCATCAACTATTATATAATCAAATTCTTCTGGTAAAAATTTTTTTAAGTGATTCTCTCTGCTAAGTGTCTGTATCATTGCAAAAATACAGTCTGCCCCTGATATATCCTCTTCTCCATATATTGCTGTTTTTAAATTTCCCATTATACTTTCAAAAGTCTTTCTTGCTTTCTGAAGAATTGTTTTTCTATGAGCAGTAAAAAGAATTTTTTTAGGATTTGCATTTTTTACATCAAAGGCTGAAAGATATGTTTTTCCTGTTCCTGTTGCACTTATAAGAAGACCTCTATTTTCTTTTTTTCTTAAATCTTTAAGGCTTTCAAGTGCTCTTTCCTGCATTATGTTAGGAGTTATATTTCTTTCTTTTTCCCTCTCTCTTGTCTTCTTTCTCTCCCTTTCATATTCTTTTGCCTTTTTATATGCTATTTCATAATCTTCAATGATTTTTTCATCTGTTTTTGGAAGATTATTAAAGATTTTATTAAACTTCCCTATAATATCACAGGCAGTCTTTCCTGTTTCCAATGAATTTATTTTAAGATTCCATTCAAAATTTACTGTAAGAGCCTGCTGTGTAAGGTTACTGCTGCCAACTACCATTGTCCACAGATTACCTCTCTTAAAAAAATATCCCTTTGCATGAAATTTTTCTCCTGAAAGAATTTTAAGCTCAATATTTTTATACTTTAAAATTCTTTTAAGAGCTTTAGGTTCTGTGAAGGTAAGATAATCTCCTGTAAGAATTTTTCCCTGTATCCCCTTTTCTTCAAGAATTTTTAACTGTTCAAGAATAAGAGAAAGCCCTCCTTCAGTTATAAAAGCTACAGAGATTATAAATTCATCACAGTTTTCCAGTTCTTTCCTTAAATCTATTATTATTTTTTCATCTTTATTACATAAAAGCCTATGCTGGTAATTTTGGCTTGATTCTATATTGGTATCTAAAAGACTTGTCTTTAAACTTTCAAGTAAAATATTTTCCAAATTTTTCCTCCTTGATATTTTTCAAGAATATTTTACCATTTGAAACATAAAATCAAAACAGCTTTTTATATAATTCTTTATAAATAAAAAAAGCTATTACAAATCTATAAAAATAAAGTTTTATCTTGTGAAAATATTTTTTATTTATATTGTTCGTTTCACTAAAAATGACAAACTCACTTCGTTCAAACAGTGTCATTTTTCAGCGTTCAACTCACTGCATAAATTACAAAAATATTTTCAATACTCTAAAACTTTATTTTTATAAATTAGAAAATGTAACAGCTCTTTCTATAATTATTTTAATATTACTTTTACTTTTTCAATTCTATTTTCTTTTGTTTCTTCTATTTTTAATCTTAATTTATCTATTTCAAGTTCTTTTCCTTCATAAGTTTTATTAGGAACTACTCCAATAATTGAAGTTATATATCCAGACAATGTATTATACCCATGATTTTCAATATCTGTTCCAAATTTTTCATTTAACTCATCTAAAGAAATAAGCCCATTTACTATATATGTAAATTTATCAATTCTAGTTATCTGAGGAGAACTTATATCATGTTCATCTTCTATTTCTCCCATAACTTCCTCCACTAAATCTTCCATTGTAACTATTCCAGCAAATCCACCATATTCATCTATGATAATTGCCATGGATTTTTTACTCTTCTGCATTTCCTTAAAAAGTTCATCTATTTTCTTACTTTCTGGAATAAGGTAAGGTTTACGGATAATTGATTTTACATCTATATTTTCAAATCCATTTTTTCTTGCTTCTATTATTAAATCTTTCAGATGTAAAGTCCCTATAATGTTATCAGATGTATTTTGATAAACAGGAACTCTTGCATACTTTTTAGAAAGAAGATTATCAATGTACTCAGACACAGGAACATCTATATTTACCATAAAAACATCTGTTCTCGCTGTCATTATTTCTCCCACTGTGATATCATCAAATTCAAAAATTGAATTTATCATCTCTTTTTCAGTTTCATTAAAAACACCATTAGCCTGTCCAGCTTCTATCATAGATTTAATCTCTTCCTTTGAGATTTTTTCCTCTAATTTTTCATCTTTCATTCCCAATATATGAAGAACAAAATTAGTTGAAAGGGATAATAGCTTTATAAACGGAGAAGTTATTTTAGAAATAGTAAGTATCATTTTTACTGAAAATAAACTTATAAATTCAGCTTTCTGTAAAGCTATTCTTTTAGGAACTAACTCTCCAAAAACAAGTGTAAAATAAGATAAAATAATTGTTACAAAAATAAGAGATATATTTTCATTATAAGGATATGATATTCCACATTGTGTCAGAAGTTTACCTAAAGGTTTAGAAAAACTTGTAGCTGCTGAAGCACTTGCTAAAAATCCTGATAATGTTATTGCTACCTGAATTGTTGATAAAAATTTTGTAGGCTCTTCTAAAAGTTCTAAAATTAATTTTGCTTTCTTGTTATCCTCATTTTCTGCAAGAATTTTAATCTTATTCTTATTAACTGAAACTGCTGCCATTTCTGCACTGGCAAAAAAAGCATTTACCAATGTTAAAAAAATAAGCAATAATAACTGAGAAAAAATATTTGCCGTGTCCGATTCGTCCATAAAAAACCTCCTGAATTTATATTTAACTTATAATTAAAATTCATTATATATTTTATTTTCCATGTTTTCAAATTTTTTTACATTATCTTTACATTAATAATTTTTAGTTTTTAAGCTTTGTTTTTTAAAGCTTCATTATAACTATTTGTTATCTTCTTATAAAATGGCAATGTTAATATTGCTGTTACAAAATCTGCAAAAGGAAGTGAAAGCCAAATTCCATTTATCCCCCAAAATTTTGGAAGAATTAAAAGCCCAATAAATACAAAAACAAAACTTCTTGACATACAGATTACATTTGATATTCTTGGTTTATCAATAGCTTGAAGATAAGCTATATTTACAAAGTTAAATCCTAAAAATGAAAGAGCAGCTGAATAAAGTATAAATCCTTTTACTGACTCTTTAAGCAGTTCTTTGTCTGAAGTAAAAATATTTACCATGTATTTACCAAAGAATATAATTAAAACTAATGATATCAATGAAATTACAAAAGTTACTTTATGAGTATAAGCAAGAATTTCCTTTGTCCTTTCATAATTTCTTTTTCCATAATTATAACTTACAATAGGTTGTATCCCTTGAGAAAGACCTGTAAACAACATTCTGAAAAGCATAAAACTATATGAAATAATTCCATAAGCTGATGCTGCAAAAACCCCTGCTTCTTTCATAAAAGCTATGTTTAATAAAACAGTGATAACAGCTACAGCAAATTCTAATATAAATGAAGGAAAACCTATATTTATTATTCTCCTCATTATTTTAAAATTTAATTTTCTCCAAGATAAATCCAATTTAAAAGTTGAACCAACAAAATGTCTGCAAAGATATATTGCTGCAGCTATCTGACTTATGGCAGTAGCATAAGCTCCCCCCTCTATTCCTAAATGAAATTTAAAAATAAAAAGATAGTCCAAAACTATATTCATTCCAGCTCCAATAAGAGTTGACTGCATTGCTCTTTTTGGTGCATTGTCACTTCTTACTACAGCATTTAAAGATGTGGCTATCATTAAAAAAGAAGTTGATACAGTACATGGATACATATATCCTTTAATCATAGGAAGAAGTTCTTCACTTGCTCCAAGTGCCATCATCACTGGATTGGTAAATAAAAATATTATTGCTGCCACTATAATATAAACAACTACATTCAGAAAAATTATATGTGTAAAATATCTGTTCTGAAGTCTGATATTCCCTTTTTTAAAAGTTATAAGAGTTGCTCCCCCTATTCCAAACATAAGACTTAAAGCAACTGTAAAATTAATAATTGGATATCCTATATTTACAGCAGCAATCCCATTGCTTCCTACTCCTCTTGTGATAAAAATACCATCAGCTACTGAATACAAAAATGTCATAATCAAACTTATGGTAGCTGGCATAGCAAAACTTATGAAAAGTTCTGAAAGATTTCCTTTTTCTAAATCTAATTTTTTTCTCATTATGTTTCCCCTTAATTTGTCATTTTATATATTGCCATATTATTATACATAATTTTAGGAAAATTTCAATTTAAATCTTAAAAAAATATACATTCTATAAAAATATCCTTGTAAAATCTAGAATATATATATTAGATAAAAATATATTATATTTTATTTATATTTATATATTTATTCATAACTAAGTATAATAAAATAAAAATATCTTAATTTCTATATCTAAGTTTTTTATTTTAAATATAAAAAATAATCTTATTCTATATTTGTATGTCTATAAGTAAAAATGATATAATTTATTTATCATCAAGACATTATTTTTTCAAAGAAAGGAGAAAAAATGAAAGATTTATACTCAATTGGTGAAGTTGCTGAAATAATGGGAGTTTCCGTACAAACATTAAGACATTATGATAATATTAATTTACTTGCTCCAAAATATATAAATCCTTCTACAGGATATCGTTATTATTCTGTCAATCAATTTCACTTTATTGATAGAATAAAATATCTTCAAAAATTCGGTCTATCTCTTGAAGAAATAAAAGAAATTTTGGCTGAAGATAATATAGATATTCTTGTAAAATACCTAGACAAATGTAAAAATTCTTTAGAAGAAGAAATAAGTAAATTAAAGGATACTATCGATAGTATTAAATGGTATAAAGATTATTTCACTTATGTAGGAGAAGGAAGTATAGATGATCACTCCTATATTCTTCATCTTGAAGAAAGACATATAGTAGCAACAAAAATTATAGAAAATGAACCAAAAGAAGATTTTCATATAAGACTCAATGAAATTAGAAACAGTAACGAATGTAAACACCTTAAATATATGAGACAATTTTCATATATTCTGGATTACGATGCTTTAATGAATGGTGAATTAAAACCACTTTATTTAGGAATGTTTATAAAAGATGCACCTGAAGAACATTCAAAAAATATTCTTGAAATTCCTGCTGGAGATTACTTATGTTTTAAAGCAAGAATTTTAAGCGAAGGATGGAATCCTTATTTAACAAAACTTTTCTTTCAAGGAAAAAAGAAACCAGCTATTGTCCTTGCAAATGAATATGAAAATAGCTTGCATGAATATTCAAGAGCTGTCTATGAAGTACAAATTTTAATTCCTCAAGAATAAATTTTACTTTTAAATAATAAAAAAGGTTATTGCAGTATACACACAATGCAGTAACCTTTTTTAAGATTATATTTTTTTTAAAAGTTTTTTTAAATTTGGAACTAAAAATATCCCCCTAAAAAAATAAAAAGTCATTAATGAAAACCAAATACCATTATTTTTATATAGTGGTATTGTAAATTTCCAAGAAAAGAAAAAAACTATAAATGCTCCTACAGTTGAAATCATAACAGGAAATGTTGATCCTGCTCCTGTAAATACACCATAAAATATAAGTCCTAAAACACTTATAAAAGGAAAAATTATAATCCAAAATCCATATTTTTCTGATAAAGAAATAATTTCAGGAATATCTGTAAACATTTTTACTATATTATCATTAAATATAGTAAAAATTCCTGAAGTAAATACTGCAAAAACTATTCCCCACTGAATTGTTTTCTTCCACGCTGCTTTCATTAATTCTTTATTTTTTCCACCTACAGCTCTGCCTGAAAATACACTTGAAGCATTAGCTAAACCTTCAAAACTGTAAGAAATCATTTCAAGTATGTGAAGCAAAACTGCATTTGTACTTAATATCCAACCACCTAAAGATGCACTTGCTGCCATAATCATGTTATCATGCATAAGTAGACAAACTGTTCTTATCATAAGATCCTTATTTCCACTTAAAACTTTTCTAAGTTCTTTTCTATCTAAAATACTTCTCATATTAAAAGATTTTTCATACTTATAGGGAAGAATAAAATATATTCCTAGACAAGTTGAAATTCCTTGAGATATAAAAGTAGCTATTGCTACTCCTTCCACTTTTAAATCCATAACTGTAACAAAAAATATATCTAAAATTATATTTAAAATATTACTACTCATTTGCATCATTACAGAACCTTTTATATTCCCCTGTCCCATAAGCCAACCAAGAATAACATAATTACAAAGCACTAAAGGTGCTCCCCATACTAATATTTTAAAATAAATACTTACTATTTTTTGTATTTCTATTTCAGGATTTATAAATTTCATTGATCCTTTAAAAATTATATTTTGAAATATAATAATTAAAAAACTTATTATACAAGCTGTAAATAAAGGTCTAAAAAAAGCATCACTAACTTTTTCTTTACTTTCCCATTCTATACTTTGAGCACTAAAAGCAGTTGTACTAACCCTTAAAAATCCAAAAACCCAATATATTGTATTAAAAATAAGTGCTCCTATTGAAACTCCTGAAATATAATTGGCATTATTAAGCCTTCCTACAACAGCAACATCTACAGCTCCAAGAAGAGGTTGTGTCACTGCTGAAAAGATAAATGGAATCATTAAATATAAAAATTCTTTTTGTGTTATTATATTTTTATTTTCCATAAGCCACTTCCAAATTGCTTTTATTTTTTTTCAAAACTTTCACTTAAATTTATCATACATACAGCACCTATTACCATAAATATTCCAAAAAGCTTTAAAAATCCTGCTTCTTCTGAAAATACGACAATACCTATAATTGATGCTACTACTGGTTCCATATTAGCAAGAATTGATGCTTTACTTGCTTCTATACCTGAAAGACCTTTAGTATATAATATGTAAGGAATAGCTGCTGAAAAAGCTGCAAAAGCAATTATGAAAAGCCAAGAATTTGTTGCACCTATTTTTGAAATTATATTAATAGGATTTCCTAATATACTAAATAAAATTCCTGACATTAAAAAAGTATAAAACACTACTGTAACTGAAGAGTATTTTCTAAGAGCATATTTCCCAAAAATACTATAAAGCCCATAACCTATTCCCGAAAGAATTCCATATATAAATCCTTTTAAAGATATTATATTTCCACCTTCAAAAATTCCTGTAACTAACATACAACCTATAAAAGTTATAATTAATGCCACTAATTTTACTTTTGTTATTTTTTCATTAAAAAGTATTGCTGAAAGTACCATTATTATTGATGGAGCAGTATATAAAAGTATTGCTGCAACTCCCATTGAAGTTTCTTTAATTGCAGCTATATAACTCCAGTTATATAGAGAAAAACTTATTATTCCTGTCCCTACAAAATATTTTAAATCTTTTATACTCTCTAATTTAAAAATACTTCTATCCTTTATAAAAAAGAAAACTCCCAAAATAATTACTGAAAAAACAGAACGAATAAAACACATATCAATGGGAGTAAATCCTATTCCTCCTGCTGTCTTTGAAAAAAAACCTATTGCTCCCCAAAGAACAGCTGCTGTTATAACTAATAAATATGATATTTTTTTCATTTTCACCACCATATCTTTATTCTATTATAAATAATTCTATATTTTTTGCTCCAGCATATTCCTCTAAATACACTTTTGAACTCTCTAAAGTTATATTTAAATTTTCATTTTTTGAAAAACAATAAATAAGTGTAAGTATTTTTTTAGAATCTAATGTAACCATAACTCTTGTGCTATCACTTGTTGGGCTTCCAAAAGCTCCCTCACTATCAGTAAGTATTGGAAGATTTTCTATATTTATATCATCTTTTCCTATTCCTTTATAAGTTTCTCCTTCTTTTCCTTTTCTTAAAATAATATCCCCTTTTACATTCTTTAAATCATAAGAACCTACTGAAAAACCTGTTTCTAAAGATATTAAATTATTTACATCAACTACTGTGTTTATTTGATATAGTCCCTTTCTTTGCTTTATTCTCCTATAAAGAGCTTCTGAAGAAACTCTATAACGATTTGGATCTTTTCCTAAATATTTATATGCTTTTTTAGATGAAGAAACATTTTCAATTCCACTGATTCCTTTTTCTTCTATTGCAGAGATAAGCTGTGGAAAAATTTCATCCTCAAACTTTCTCCACAACTCTTCATTCTTTTCTTTAACCTCTGTATCATAAATCAAACATCCAAGCCTTACACTCTCAACTTTTTCTTTTACACTGTTATCTATCGCTATTCTCATATTCTCTCCTTTTTGATATTTATAATAAAAGGGTGTCTTTTTTGACACCCTTTAACAGTTTGATAAATTATATCAGATTATTCTCCAAACACTTCAAGAGCTTGAGTAAAATCTGCAATTAAATCATCAACATCTTCAATTCCAACTGAAAGTCTAAATAATCCTGGAGTGATTCCCATTGCTCTTCTTGCTTCATCTGGCATATGGCTATGAGAACTTGTTACTGGGTGAACAAGAGTTGTACGAACTCCTCCTAATGTCATTGCATAGTGAGCGAAGTTTAATCTTAATAAAAATTTATCTATTTTTTCAGAATCTTCTGGAACTATAAAACTCATCATTCCACTCATTGTTTCATTTGAACCAAATAGTTTTAGAGCTAAATCATGGTGTTTAAAACTTTCAAGACTTGGGTGGTTTACTTTAGATATATATTTGTTTTCTTCTAATGCTTTAGCTAATTTAGCTGCACTTGCCATTTGTTTTTTTATACGAAGATCCATTGTTGCAAAACTTTTCATCATTGCATGAGCTGCATGTGGATCACCAGGAGTTCCACAAAGCATTCTTACAGGGTGAATTGCATCTATTATTTCTGCTGTTGAAGTAATTGAACCTGCGATTGCATCACTGTGACCATTCATAAATTTAGTCATACTGTTGATAACTATATCTGCACCAAATTTTATTGGTTTAATAGCAATTGGTGAAGAGAATGTATTATCTATCATTAATAATGCACCATTTTTATGAGCTATTTCTGCAAGAGTTGGAATGTCTGCTATATTTAATGTAGGATTAGCAAAAACTTCTGAATAAATTAATTTAGTTTCAGGTTTTACAGCTTTTCTACAGTTTTCAACATCATCAAAATCTACAAGATCTGCTTTAATTCCAAATTTAGGCATTAATTTTGTAAATACATCAAATGTTTCACCATATATATTTCTGTTGCAAATTACATGATCACCAGGTTTTAAAATTGTCATTAATGTAGTAGTAATTGCTCCCATTCCTGATGAGAATATTAATGATTTTTCTCCAGCTTCAAGGAATGTTACCATATCTGCAAGAGCATCTCTGTTAGGGTTACATGTTCTTATATATGTATATTTTTTTGCATATGCTTCTTTAACTTCTGTTAAGCTGTTCATTGTAAATGCTGTTGTTGTAAATAATGGGAATGCTTCTGGTTTATTAAAGTCCATTCCTTTAACTTTTCTTCCTCTGTAAAGTAATTCTGTTGCTTCAGAACATTTTCTTTCCATGTTATAATCCTCCTTAAAAAAATTAATTGAAATTTAATTGTTTTTCTTTTATATTGTAAGTTTATTCTATATAGTAGCAATAGAGTCAAATATTTTTTTAGCTTTTTTAAAATTATTTATTCGTTTACTTTTGTGCTTTTTAGACTAAAAATAAATCAATTTATTTTTAATTTGAACTTTTTTTATTTTTACTCTTGACTCTATAGTTACTATAGAAAATAAAATTCTATTATACAAAACATGAAAACTATTTTGGCCATATAGTTACACTTTATGTTATATTAAAAATTGCTGATTGGAGGGAGCTTTATGAATATAAAAGAAACTATAAATTATGGAGGATTGATTGTTTCTGCTGGAGAGAAAAAAACAGGATTTGCTAAAGTTTTAGACACAGACTATAATTTTCCGTTAACTGTTATTAATGGTAGTAAAGAAGGAAAGACTTTACTAATAACAAGTGGAATACATGGTGGAGAATATCCTTGTATTGAAGCTGCTATAGAGTTAGCTCAAGAAATTGATCCTCAAAAAATTTCAGGACAAATAATAATAATACATCCTGTTAATATTTCAGCTTACTATGCAAGAATTTCTTATATTCTTCCCGAAGATGGAAAAAATATAAATAGACTTTTCCCTGGAAATCCAGAGGGAACATTAGGTGATAAAATTGCATATGTTTTGACCACAGAATATCAAGATAAAGCAGACTTCTATTTAGATATTCATGGTGGAGATATTCATGAATATCTTCCTCCATATGTATATTATCCAGGTATAGGGGAAAATAAAGATGCTTTAGCCTATGCAGAGCTTGCTACAAATTTTCTTAATGCTAAATATAAAGTAAAATCAAGTGCTACTACTGGTGCTTATAATTCTGCTGCTATTAGAGGCATTCCATCTTTATTAATTGAAAGAGGCGGAAGAGGATTATGGTCTAAAGAAGAAGTTGAAAATTATAAAAATGATATTAAAAATATTATGCGTTTCCTTCAAATTTTACCAGAGACTCCTATATCAATTTTAGAAAAACCTACCTTAATTACAAAAGCTGTTTATCTTGATGCGACTACTTCTGGTTGCTGGTATCCTTGTGTAAAGCTTGAAGAAAGAGTAAAAAAAGGACAAAAAATAGGAGAAATTAAAGATGTTTTTGGTAAAACTTTAGCAGAATATTATTCTGATTTTGATAGTATTATTCTTTTCATGACAACATCACTAGCAATAAATAAAGATGATCCTATTATTACATATGGTATTTAATTTTAAACATTAGGAGGGATAATATGATAACAACTGGCTTTGGTTATATATCTTTTTTACTTATTTTCATGGCAATAGTTTTTATAATAACTGATAAATATGGACATTTAAAATTATTTCAAGTATTCCCTGCAATTTTATGGATATTTGTTGGAATGTCTCTATTTGCTACATTTGGACTTTTTGATGGAAATTCTGATAGCCTAAATGGCGCAAGATCTATGATTAGTAAAGATTTTTTACCTTTAATGCTTTGTATGTTTTTATTGACTTGTGATGTAAGACAAGTATTAAAATTAGGACCTCGCATGATATTAGCATTTTTCTGTGGAACTATTTCTATTTGTATTGGATTCATTGTAGCTTTTATTGTTTTAAAAAAATGGCTTCCTGATTTTGCTTGGGCTATATGTGGTGCTGGAGCTGGAACATTTATAGGAGATACATTAAATATGAATGCCGCTGCTGCTGCTTTAGGAGTAACTGGTAGTGATTTTGCATATTGTGTTTTAATGGATACTTTTGGGTATACTATTTGGTTTGCATTCTTACTTTCTACATGTAGTCATGCTATGACTACTTGGTTTAATAAAAAAATGAAAGCAGATACATCCGTTTTGGAAGAAATAGCTGCAAGAATAGGAAAAGAACAAGAAAAAAAAGATAATACTGCACCAAATTTTACAGAATTATTAACACTAGCTGCTGTCGCTTTTGCTGGAGCATGGATAACACATTTTATTTCTAGCAAAATGCCAACAAATTCTTTTATGAGCATTTCAACATGGAGAGTTTTAATTTCTTCTCTTATAGGAATTTCATTAGGAATGACTAGATTTCATCATTTAAAATCAGCTGCAACAGTTGCAAATGTATTTTTATATTTAAGTCTTGCTAATACTGCTTCATGGTCTAATTTAAAAGAATGTACTGGTGCTCCTGTATTTATTATTTTCTGTTTCATTTTCTTGTTTGTACACCTTATTGGAATGCTTTTAGCTAGTAAAATATTTAAATTTGATTTATTCACAGCTCATGTAGCTTCTATGGCTAATATTGGTGGAGTATCTTCTGCTCCTATTATAGCAGCCCAACATAATCCTAATTATATTTCTTTCGGAGTTTTAATGGGATTCATAGGTAATATTGTTGGAACATATGTTGTTTTAATTTTAGCACAAATTCTGCGTGTATTATAAATATAGTCAAATAAATATATTTTAAAATATGGAGGTATTTATATGTTTAAAGATTTTGATGAAACTTTATCATTTGAAACAAATATTCTTGAAGCTGGTGCATATTTTAGATTATCTGCATCTAATCCAGAAGCTCTTCCAATACATATGTCAACAGCACATAATGTTGAAGATCTTGCAGATCTTCAAAAAAGATATGATGAAAAAGGATTTTGCTATAATAGAAATAGAAACCCAAATAGAACTGCTCTTATAGAATTAATGAATTATGTGGAAGGAGGAGAAGATTCTATTGGATGTTCTTCTGGTATGGCTGCAATTTCATCTGCTGTTATAGCTCACACTAAAGCTGGAGACCATATTCTTTCTGATAAAACTCTTTATGGAGAAACTATTGAAATATTTACAAATATTCTTGGAAAATATGGCGTTGAAACTACATTTGTTGATTTTACTGATTTAGAAGAAGTAAAATCTAATATAAGACCAAATACAGTTATGTTATACACTGAAACTGTTTCAAATCCATTAATAGGAGTACCAAATTTAAAAGCTGTAGCTGAAATTGCTCATAAAAATAATGCTCTTTTAATAGTTGACAATACATTTATGACAGGAGCTTTAGTAAAGCCTTTAAAACTTGGAGCTGACCTTGTTGTAAATTCTCTTACAAAATTTGCAAATGGACATAGTGATGCTGTATGTGGTGCTGTTACAGGTAAAGCTGAACTTATAAAAAAAATATATAATCTTCAAGTTCTTCTTGGAACTCAATCTGATCCTTTTACAAGCTGGCTTACAATGAGAGGAATGAGAACTCTAGAACTTAGAATTAAAAAGCAATGTGAAAATGCTTCAGCTCTTGCTGCTGCACTTGAAAAATCACCTTATGTCCTTAAAGTAAATCATCCAAGTCTTAAAAGTAATCCTCAACACACATTAGCACATGAACAATTTGGAGATTATTATGGTGGTATGATGAGTATTGAACTTCCTGAAGACTTAGAAAAAATGAATAAATTTATGAGAAACTTAAAACTTGCTCATTATGCAATGACTCTTGGAGGGTATAGAACTTCTATAGCTTATCCTGTTATGAGTTCTCATAGTGACATGACAAGAGAAGAAAGACTCGCTATTGGAATAAGTGATGGTCTTTTAAGAATATCAGTAGGAATAGAAAATACTCAAGATTTAATAAATGACTTTACTCAAGCTCTTGAAGCTGCTTATAAGTAAAATTAAAATATTATAAATTAAATTTATACTGTACCCAAAATCTTAAAATAATAAGTGAGGGTACAGTTTTTTCATTAAAATTGAGGTATATAAAAAATTTTGTATAAATAAAAATCAAAACTAATAAATACCTAATCTTTCTTACATTTATAAATATTAGTGAAGTTACTTTTATATTCAGATATCAGAATATCTTTTAATTCTATATTCATATTTTTCAAAAATTTTATTTCTCATTTCTAACTAACATTATTATTAAAATAAAAAGAATTTTATTTTAATATAAGCCAGCATAAATATTTTTTGTTACCTATTTTCTACATAACAAGAGTAATATTTTATTATTTTTTCAATATCCATATAAACAAAAAACCCCACAAACACAAGGTTTGTGAGGTCTGTAATCTTCCAACAATTATCTTTTTGAGAATTGAGGTGATCTTCTTGCTTTTTTCTTTCCGTATTTCTTTCTTTCAACCATTCTTGAATCTCTTGTTAAGAATCCAGCTTCTTTTAAAGCTCCTCTTAATGTTTCATCAGCTTCAAGTAATGCTCTAGAAATTCCGTGTCTGATTGCTCCAGCTTGTCCAGCATTTCCTCCACCGTAAACATTTACGATTACTTGGTATTTATCTAAAGTTTCAGTTAAAACTAAAGGCTGTTCAACTATTTTAGAAAGGATTTCTCTTCCTCCAAAGTATTGAGCCATTTCTTTACCGTTTATTACAATTCCTTTTTCTCCAGGAATTAATCTTACTCTTGCTACAGAAGTTTTTCTTCTTCCAGTTCCTCTACATTGATTCATATCTGCCACTGTTAATACCCCCTTAAATTTCAGCCTTTACTGGTTTTTGTGCTGCGTGATCGTGTTCAGCACCAACAAATAATCTTAATCTTGTTAATTGCTGTCTTCCTAATCTGTTTTTTGGAAGCATTCTTTTTACAGCTAGCATTAAAGCATCTTCTGGTTTAACATTTAAAACTTCTTCTAAAGTTCTTTTCTTAATTCCTCCAGGGAATCCAGAATGTCTATAGTAAAGTTTGTCTTTCATTTTGTTTCCAGTAACTACTAATTTTTCAATGTTTGTTACGATAACATAGTCTCCTCCGTCAATATGTGGAGTGAAAGAAACTTTTTCTTTTCCCATTAATTTTTTAGTAACTTCTACTGCTAATCTTCCTAAAACAACTCCTTCAGCGTCGTAGTGGTACCAATCTCTAACTACATCTTCTTTTCTTTGCATTACAGTGTATTTATTCACTTTTTTCCTCCTAAAATAAGTTATATTTTCATAATATAACGCAACGGTCCTTTGTGGGAAAGGTTAATTTACCGTAATATTATATCCGATTTCCTTAATAATGTCAACATCTTTAATTTATTTTAAAAGACTTTTTTAAATAATTTTATATTTTTTATCTGCCTATTCTTCATCTAATTTTTCTTTTATTTTTTTATAGACATTTTCTCCCAGACAGTTTATTATTGTATCTTTGTAAGTTTCAATAACAGGTTTATATTCTCCTTCAAAACCTTTGGGGTTTTTTCTTCTGAAAAGAGCTGAAGAAACAAAATCTTCATTTATACAAGGGATTGTATAATAGTCTTCTATTGTAAAGCTATTAGTAAAATCATCTGGAAGAGTTATATAAAGAACTGAGTTATCCTCTTCAGATAAAATTTCAATAGGCCAAAGAGAACATACAAGAGGTTTTGTGTCACATATTTCTTTTCCTGTCATCCCTTTTTCAAGACAGATAGAATGAAGACTACATAATGTAGTTTTATTATCTTTTTTATATGCATAAAAACACATCTCTGTTTCATCTTCTATCTCTGGAATTATATCTCTTTCTCCATCTTCATTTTCTAAATTTTCCATAAGATCTGAAGCTTCATATCCCATATCTTCTGCAATTTCTGTATTTGAAGTAAGTCTTTCAAATTCTTCCATATTGTCAAAAAGAAATTTTCTGCTTTCTTTTGAAAGCTTTGAAGGACTGTCTGCGCAACAGTTTATATTGCAGTTAAAGCAATCAAAATTTGAAGGTTTAGCAAACATTTCGTAATCAATTACAGCCTTATATTTTTTTCCTTGTATCTCTGCCTCTGTTTCAATAACAGGAATAGTTTTAAAATATTTTCTTGCTGCTCTTTCATTTTCTTCGTTTACTTTATATACTTCTTCACCTTTTGGGTGATTTAAAAATAAAAAATAGTTCATATTTTACTCCATCATTTAGTTTTAAAATTAGAAATAAAATTCTCTAAGAAAAAATATCAGATATTTTTAATACCGAGAATTTTATTTCTCAATTTCTTATCTTAATATATTTCTTATTTCATCATTTTATTTAAAGTAGCGATAAGTTCTTCTATTATTTGTTCCTCTCTTCCCTCTTTTATTCCATCAACAACACAGTGTTTTAAATGTCCTTCAAGAACTTGCTTTGAAACACCTGCAAGGGCAGCTCTCACTGATGCTATCTGATTAAGAATATCATCACAGTAAGCATCTTTTTCTATCATATTTCCTATCCCTCTTACTTGTCCTTCTATTCTGTTAAGTCTTGCTCTCAGTTTCTGTTTTGTCTCAGCAGAAGTACAATATCTTCCTGTACATTCTTCTGCTTCCAGTCTGAATTTTTCTTTTTTTTCAGCCATTTTCCCTCCATATTGAAAACAATAATTATTTTCCAAAATTTCTAAGTCTTAAAGCATTTGTTACAACAGACACAGAACTCATTGCCATAGCTCCTCCAGCTATCATAGGATTTAAAAGATGTCCTGTTATTAAGTAAAGAGCACCTGCTGCCACAGGTATTCCAAGGCTGTTGTATAGAAATGCCCAGAAAAGATTCTCTTTTATATTTTTTATTACTGCATGACTTAATTTCATTGCAACAGCCACATCTCTTAAATCTTTTTTCATAAGAATTATATCAGCACTTTCCATTGCAATATCTGTTCCCCCTCCAACTGCTATACCTACATCAGCCTGAGAAAGAGCAGGTGAGTCATTTATTCCGTCTCCTACCATTCCTACTTTCATACCATCATTCTGAAGTCTTTTTACCTCTAAGTATTTATCCTCAGGGCTTACTTCTGCAAGGACAATATCTATTCCCACTTGTTCTGCTATAACTTCAGCTGTTTTTCTGTTGTCTCCTGTTATCATAGCAACTTTAAGTCCCATAGATTTTAAAAGTTCTACACTTTCTTTTGAATTTTCTTTAACAACATCTGCAACAGCTATAAGTCCTGAATATTTTCCATCTATTCCAACAAATATTGGAGTCTTTCCTTCTTTTGCCATTCTTTCACTTTCGTTATTTTCAGGAATTATTATACCATTATTATCAAATAGTTTGTAGTTTCCTGCAATAACTTTTTTTCCGTCAACTTCTCCTATTATTCCTTCACCTGAAATACTTATGAAATCTTTTACATTTCTTGTAGCTATTCCTCTTTTCTTAACTTCTTCAACTACAGCTTCTCCTAAAGGATGTTCTGAATGTTGCTCAAGTGAGGCTGTAATACTTAAAAATTCCTCTTCTGAAATGCTTTCATCTCCTATTACAATATCTGTTATTACAGGTTTTCCTTCTGTAATTGTTCCTGTTTTATCAAAAACAATCATATTAAGTTTATGTGCTTTTTCCAGAGCCTCACCTGATTTTATTAAAATTCCAAGTTCAGCTCCCCTTCCTGTTCCAACCATTATTGCTGTAGGAGTTGCAAGCCCTAAAGAGCATGGACAAGCTATAACTAAGACTGAAATAAATATAGTAAGGGCAAAAATACTAGGTGCCATAGGAAGAGTTGCTATTCCAGTTTTTCCAACTGCATACCATACTATACTTGATACTGCTGCAATAAATATTACCACAGGAACAAAGTATCCTGAAATTATATCTGCCATTCTTGCAATAGGAGCTTTTGAACCTTGAGCATCTTCCACAAGTTTTATAATTTTAGCAAGAACTGTATCTTTTCCTATTGCCGTAGCTTTTATTTTTATACTTCCATTTTTATTTATTGTAGCTCCAAAAACATTGTCCCCTGCTTTTTTTCTTACAGGAATACTTTCTCCTGTAAGCATTGACTCATCAACATTAGTATTTCCTTCTACAACTTTTCCGTCAACTGGAATACTTTCTCCAGGTTTTACAAGAACAATATCTCCTTCTTCCACTTCTTCTATATCTACAAGAACAATTTCATTATTTTTTACAAGAGAAGCTTTTTTAGACTGAAGCCCCATAAGTTTTTTAATAGCATCTGAAGTTTTTCCCTTACTTCTCTTTTCAAGAAGTTTTCCAAACATTATAAGGGCAATAATAACAACTGCAGATTCATAATAAAGAGCATGAACATAAGCATTATTTCCTTTTATAATTTCATATGTTCCATAGATGCTGTAAATAAGTGCTGCCCCTGTTCCTGTTGCTATTAAAGAATCCATATTGGGAGCTCTTTTTACAAGTGCTCTTATTCCCACTGTATAAAATCTTCTTCCTATAATTGTTACAGGTATTGTAAGCACTAGCTGAATCAAAGCATAATTTATTGGATTTACATCTGGAGAAATTATACTTGGAAGAGGAAAGCCTATCATATGCCCCATTGTTATATAAAATACAATCGCTGCAAGAATTATTGCCGTTTTAAATTCTCTCAGTTCCTTTTTTGCCTCTTCTTCTTTTTTCATTTCATCTTCAGGTTTTGCCTCTTCATTTCTTACAGCTTTATACCCTCCGATTCCATTTATTACTCCTATTATCTCTGAACCCTTTATTCTTTTACTGTCATAAAGAAATCTTCCTCTGTTTGTAGCAAGATTTACTTCTGCACTTATAATTCCATCAAGCTTTTTTACCTTTCTTTCTATATTTGCAACACAAGCCTGACAGCTTATTCCTTCTATATTTACTAAAAGTTCTGAAGCTTCTATTTTTTCATCAATCCCATATCCAATTGATTTTACTTCATTTTCTATATCATTTTTATTCAGCTGTTCATAGTCATACAAAACTGTAAGTTCTTCTGTAGCAAGATTTACTACAGCTGATTTCACACCTTTCATTTTTCCTACTTTTGTTTCTATCCTTCTTACACAAGCCTGACATGTAACACCTGAAAGTTTAAATTGCTTTTTCTCAATATTTTCTATATCTGTTTTTTCTTCTGAAATATCTTTTTGTTCCTCTTTTACACTGCATTTATTTTCTTCCATATTAGTTTCACAAGAAATTTCTTCACTAGCTGAAACTTCTCTTTCAACACCATATCCAAGTTCTTCCAGCTTATCTTTAATCTCGTCAAAACTTATTTTTTCTTCATCAAAAGAAATATCCATTATCTTTGTATTTACATCAACTTTTACCTTTTCTGTGCCTTTTAATTCTGAAATATTTTTTTCTATTTTTGCAACACATTTCATGCAACCGACACCTGTTAATTTATATTTTTTATCCATATTCTATGCCTTCTTTCTTTTTTTGAATATAGGGTACCCCCCTATATTTATATTATCATTCATTGAACTTTGTGTCAAATTTTATTTGATTTACATATTGTTTGAAAAAATAAAAACAGAAAATAAAATTTATAAAAACTCTATTTTCTGCTTTTTTATTTTTTATTTTTTTCCAAGTTCTGTCATGAATTTTACTCTTTCAAATCCCCGTTTAACAGCATTTGCTTTAAATTTGCTTAAAACTTCTGAAAGCTCTTCAATTGACGCTTCTTGTATTTTGCTAAGCTGACCGAATTTTTCCACAAGACAGTCTACATCTTTTTTAGTAAGTTTTCCAAATTTGCTTAAAAGACGATATCCTTTTGTTATAACAGGATTATCTAAAGATTTAGAAGTTTTACCATATCCAAGAACTGCTGAAAGTTTAGCAAGATCTAAAAGTTCACTATCATCAAGAGCAGCCATTTCTTGAGAAAGTTCTTCTTCCTTTTCATCTCCCTCCAGATAATAGTCTTTTAAAAATTCTAGTTTTTCATCTCTTAAACCGAAAATTAAGTCTTCCATCTGAAGTCTTAAAAGTTTTCCTTCGCTTCCAAGTTCAAAAAGACATTCTACAACATCTATTTTTATTCTCTTAAACATTTCAAATTTCTGAAGAACTATACATACTTCTTCAACTGTTGCTATTCCATCAAGTTCTAAAAGGGTAAGATTTATAAGGGCCTTATCAAGAACATATCTGTATCTTTCAAGAGTATTTATTCCCTGTGATGCTTCACTCATTAAATCTTCAACAGATCTTAATTTATATCTTACTTCTCCCTTATAAAGAGTCTGAACTCTTTTTCTTTCAGAAATAGCTATTACTACTCTGTCCAGTTGTTTTGCTATACGCTGAGCTGTTCTGTGTCTTGTTCCACTTTCATCTGTCACATATCTTTTATCAGGCTGAAGATGAACATTAGCATAAAGTATATGTTCTATATTATCATCTAAGATTATAGCTCCGTCCATTTTAGAAAGTTCAAACAGTCTTTCTGGAGTGTATTCACAGTCAAGAGCAAAACCGCCGTCAAGAACTTTTTCTACTTCTTCATCTTTTCCAACTACTATAAGAGCACCCTTCTGCCCGTCAAGAATATTATCAAGACCTTCACGCAGCTTTGAACCTGGTGCTACAAGAGACAATATTCTTTCCCACTCTGTTCTTTCCATATTCTACATCCTTTCTAAAAATTCTTCTAAATTTTTCAAATAAATAAGCTTTAAGTTATAATCTTTTTTTTCTATCTCTTTTCTGTTTGCTTCAGGTACATACACCCCTTTAAAGCCTAATTTTTCCAACTCTCTCAGTCTTTTATCTATAAAAAATACTTTTCTTATTTCTCCTCTTAATCCAAGTTCACCTATTGCTGCTATCTTCTGACTGATTGCCACATTCTTATATACAGAAAGTAAGGATATAAGGGCTCCTAAATCTGCTGAAGGATCTTTTATTGCTATTCCTCCAGGAATATTTATAAATACATCTTTCATTCCCAGATTCATTCCCATTCTTTTTTCTCCTATTGCCATAAGAATCTGAATTCTGTTTCTGTCAAATCCCTGTACAATTCTTTTAGGAATTCCTATTCCACCACTTTCAGTAAGAAGGCTCTGTATCTCAAGAAGGAATACTTTTGTCCCTTCAAGAACTGGGACTATCATACTTCCTATATTTTTTTCCTCTCTTTCACTGAGGAAAAATTCAGAAGAATTTTGAACTTCTCTCATTCCCTCTTCTTCCATACTGTACACTGCAAGTTCATTAGTAGAACCAAATCTATTTTTTGTACTTCTTAAAATTCTATAAAAAAGACCTTCTTCTCCTTCAAAACTAAATACAGCATCAACCATATGTTCTAAAAGTTTAGGCCCTGCAACCTTTCCATCTTTTGTTATATGCCCAACTATAAAGAAAGATATCCCTAGTCTTTTTGCAAGTTCAACTATTTTTAAAGTTGCCTCTCTTATCTGAGTAGGTGTTCCTGCTATTGAATCACTGTTTTCACTGTAAAGAGTCTGAATAGAATCTATAATTACAACCTTAGGTTTTTTTATTGAAATATATTCTGAAATTTTATCTATATCTGTTTCAGACATAAGATAAAGAGTTCTGCTCTTTATTCCCAATCTTTCTCCTCTGCTTTTTATTTGAGCAGGAGATTCTTCCCCAGATACATAAAGTACATCTCCATAGTCACTGTACTCTTTTGCCATCTGCAGAAGAAGTGTAGACTTTCCTATTCCTGGATTTCCTGTAAGAAGAACCACTTCTCCCTGAACAAGTCCTCCTCCAAGAAGTCTGTCAAATTCACTTTGCTTAGTTTTAAATCTAAAATTTTCTTCTATTTTAATATTTGAAAATGAAGATACTTTTTTTTCAGTATCAACTAAAGATAAAGAGTTTTTAGAAACTTTAGAAGATGTTCCTGCAAATGAAGATACTTCTTCCTGTTCCTCCACAGTTCCCCAAGAACCACAGTTCATACATTTTCCCATCCATTTAGATGTTTTATATCCACATTCACTGCATACATATACTGATTTACCTTTAGCCACTGTATCACCTTTTTTTCAGATTTATTCAGGTCTGTATTTTTTTCCTCTTTCTGTTACCATGTCAGCTATTCTTTCATCTACATAAGCTGTCACTTTTCCACCATATCTTGCTATTTCTCTTGCAGCAGTAGAGCTTACATAAATATATTCTTTAAGTGCAGGAAGAAAAATACTGTCTACCTTTCCTTCTGATATATCCATGTTTCCACTTGCAAAATAAAGTTCAAGTCCACAGTCATCAACAGTTCTTATTCCTCTTACGATTGTATTTATATTATTTTCTTCGCAATAGTTCACCACAAGTCCTGAATATGTTTCTATAACTATATTATCATATTTTTCTAGTACTTTTCCAACCATTTCTTCTCTTTCTTTAAGTGTAAACCAGTATTTTTTCTCACTGTTATTTGATACCAGTATTACAAGCTTGTCAAAAAGTCTGCTGGCTCTGTCTATTATATCCTGATGTCCTTTTGTTATTGGATCAAAACTTCCTGCATAAACTCCAACTCTCACTGAAAGCCTCCTATTTTTTCAGGAATATATCATATCCTGTAATATTATTAATTTCTTCTGAAGAAAGAGAAAGCTCTTTTCCTCTGCTTTTAAGATACTCACTCATAATGTCATAATAAACTTCTTTTAATTTAGTTATTACTCTTTTTGAAGAAGCTATGCTTATATGACGAATATCTTTTTCTTCTGCTGCCTTTTTAAAATCTTTTATTATATCTTCAATAATAGAATCAACTGATTTTACTTTTCCTTTTCCATGACATGTAGGACATTCTTCTTCATAAAAATAACTTAAATTTCTTCCCACTCTTTTTCTTGTCATTTCTACAAGACCTAAATCAGTAAAATGAACTATATTATTCTTTGTTCTGTCTTTTTTAAGTTCTGCATCAAGCTGCTGAAGAACTAAATCTTTATCTTCCTGCAGCTTCATATCAATAAAGTCTATTATTATTATTCCACTTAAATTTCTTAGCCTAAGCTGTTTAGGAATCTCTCTTGCTGCATCAAGATTTGTATTAAGAACTGTTTTTTCAAGATTAAAGCTTCCTGTATTTTTTCCTGTATTTACATCTATACTTACAAGAGCCTCTGTCTTTTCTATTACAAGATATCCTCCACAGTCAAGCCATACATTTTTATCAAGAGCCTTTTCTATCTCTTTGTTTACATTATATTCATCAAAAATATCTCTGTTATCATCAAAGAGTTTTACTTTTGTTTTAAAATTATTTTCACTGAAAGCATTTATATAGTCTATAATCTCCCAGTAAACTTCTTCATTGTCAACTACAAGTTCATCTATATCATTTGAAAGTATATCTCTTAAAACAGTTGTTACTATACTGTTATCATTATAAAGGACTTCACCTATAGCTGCCTTTGAGATTCTCTTCTCTATATCCTCCCATTTTTTTACAAGATAACTTATTTCTCTTTCAAAATGGTAAACAGATTTTCCCTGAGCAGCAGTTCTTATTATAACTCCCATTTTAGCTGGCTTTATTTCTTCAAAGATTTCCTGAAGTCTTGCTCTTTCATCTTCATCTTTTATTTTTTTAGAAATTGCTATATGATCGCTGTTAGGCATAAGAACCACATATTTTCCTGGAATTGTAAAATTTGTTGTAACCCTTGCTCCTTTTGTTCCTCTTGGAACATTAAGAACCTGAACCACAACTTTATCCCCTACTGTAAGAAGATCTTCTATAGGTTTTCCACTATTTACTATTCCATTTAAATATTTTTCTTCAAACTCTCTTAAATCATCTACAAAAAGAAAGCTGTTCTTCTCAAGTCCAATATCTACAAATGCAGATTCCATTCCTGGAAGAACATTAGCTACACGACCTTTATAAATATTTTTTATTATATTTGATTCATCTTCTCTTTCTGTAAGAACCTCTACAACTCTTCCATCTTCAATTATAGCGGCCTTTTTCTGAAAGCTGTTCACACTGATAATTATTCTATTCATCTGCAACCACTCAATTCTTCTTTTAAAATATCTTTTCTGATATATTTATTACCATTTACCTCTATTTCAGATGTATCTAAGCTGTTATCTATATCAAGCTGAAATTTTTCCAGTCTGATACTGTTTTTCTTTTTTATGCCCACTATTTTAGATATATTTTTTTCGCAGGCTTTTATATTAAGAAATCCATCTCTGTCTTTTATTTTTTTCAAAAAATCAAAATAAATCTCTCCATCAACTAGCTCTCTAAAAGCTGGATGAAAAGCTCCTTCAACTGCAACTCCGCCATTTCTTAAATCATCTGAAGGCTGAAGTCCCACTCTTATTATATTTATTCCATTTATCTCAAGAAGAGCACATATTTTTCTGCATCTTTTAATTGCCTCTTCCAGAGAAAAAACTTCGTATTCTCCACGCTGATACATTCTCTCCATCTCTGTATCTTTTATTATAAGCGTAGGATAAACTCTTGCATTCTGAGGTCCTATCTCAACAGTTTTTTTAGCACTTTCAATGTCTGTTTCAAATGTAGATCCAGGAAGTCCAGGCATAAGCTGAATTCCTAAATCTATTCCATAAGATTTTATCATTTCACAGGCTTTATACACTGTTTCCACTGGATAATATCTGGCACTTTTTTTCAGTACTTCCTCATTAAAAGACTGAACTCCCAGCTCTATAGTTGTCACATTATATTTTTTAAGCTGTTCCATAACTTCATGGTTTATATAGTCAGGTCTTGTTGAAAGTCTTATCCCCTGAACAAGCCCTCTGTCCAGATATTTTTTTACTCCCTCTAAATATTCTTTTTGCTTTTCCATAGATATACCTGTAAATGTTCCTCCAAAAAAAGCCACTTCTTTATATGAATCTTTTGGAAGAATTTCAAGATATTCTTCTATGATTTTTTCAAGATCTTCTAAAGTAACATCTGTCTCTCTTCCGTTAATCTTTTTTTGATTACAGAATACACAGGCATTAGGACACCCAAAATGACTTATAAAAACAGGTATGTTATAATGCTTCTTTTCCATCAGTTTACACCTAATTTTTTACAAAGAGCTTTTGCTGCCCCTTGTTCTGCTGTTTTTTTACTTTTCCCTGTCCCCACTGCTTCAGCATTGTCTCCAATTTTAACTAAAATTTCAAAGGTTTTCTTATGATCAGGCCCTTTTTCTCCTATTACTTCGTAAACAGGTACTGTCTTATACTCTTTTTGGCTGTATTCTTGTAAAATTGTTTTAAAATCAAGAATATCTTCATCTTCTTCTATATGATTTATATAGTTTTCAAGATGGTTTAATACTATTTTTCTGGCTGTGTCAAAGTCAGAATCAAGGTATATTGCCCCTAGAACAGCTTCAAAAACATCACAAAGTATAGAGCTTCTTTCGCGTCCTCCTGTTAGTTCTTCCCCTTTACTAAGCATAAGATATTTTCCCATTCCTAATTTCTTTGCCACTTTAGCCAAAACTGGTTCACTTACTGCCATAGATTTTATTTTTGCTAAATCGCCTTCTGAATAATTTTGAAAATGTTTATATAAATATTCTGCAACAATAAGATCTAGAACTGCATCTCCTAGCAGTTCTAGTCTCTCATTATTTATTTTTTTGTATTTTTTGTTTTCATTACCAAAAGATCTATGGACAAGTGAAGTTTTTAATAAATCTATATTCTTAAAAAAATAACCTATTTCTTTTTCTAAAGACTCTAATTTCACTTCCACTGTTTTTCCCCTTTTATTTGTATTTTTTCATCACAATTACTGCATTGTGTCCACCAAATCCAAGAGAACTTGACATTCCTACTCTGATTTCTTTCTCAACAGCTTTATTTGGTGTATAGTTTAAATCACATTCTGGATCTGGATTTTCATAGTTTGCTGTAGGAGGTATAATTCCTTCAGAAATACTCTTTGCAAGAATAACTCCTTCTATTCCCCCTGCTCCTCCAAGAACATGTCCTGTTGCTCCTTTTGTTGAAGAAATATTAAGTCTTCTTGCATCTTCTCCAAATACTTCTTTTATTGCTGCAGTTTCATTTTTATCATTAAGACCTGTTGAAGTTCCATGAGCATTTATATAGTCAACTTCTGAAACATCTGCTCCTGATTCTTTAAGAGCCATTTTAAATGCTCTTACAGCTCCGTCAACTGCTGGTGCTGTAATATGGTGAGCGTCACAAGTTTCTCCGTAACCTGTAACTTCTGCATATATTTTTGCATTTCTTGCAAGTGCATGTTCAAGTTCTTCAAGAACAAGAACTCCTGCTCCTTCTCCCATTACAAATCCATCTCTGTCTATTGTAAATGGTCTTGATGCTGTATTAGGATCTGGATTTGTTGAAAGAGCTTTCATGTTAGCGAAACTGTTTACAGCAAATTTTGTTATGCATGCTTCAGTTCCTCCTGCAAGCATTACATCTGCTTTTCCAAGTTTTATTGTTTCAAAAGCATCTCCTATTGAGTGAGTTCCTGCTGCACATGCTGTTACTATTGATTTATTAGGCCCTTTTGCTCCTAGATATATTCCTACATTTCCTGATGCCATATTAGCTATCATTCCTGGAATTGTGAAAGGAGATACTCTTTTAGGTCCTTTATTTAAAAGAACTTCATGTTGTGCTTCAAATATTTCCATTCCTCCTATACCAGAAGAAACTATTACTCCCACTCTTTCAGCATTATTTTCATCTATTACAAGCCCAGAATCACTAAGAGCCATTTTAGCTGCTCCTATTGCAAACTGAGTATTTCTTGCAAGTTTTTTAATCTCTTTTTTCTCTATTCCAAATGCTTCAGGTTCAAAATCTCTTACTTCCCCTGCAACTTTTACAGGAGTATCTTCTGTATCAAAAGCTTCTATTGTTTTAACTCCAGTTTTTCCACTTATGATTCCAGCCCAAGATTTTTCTATTCCTGTTCCTAAAGCTGTTATAAGACCAAGTCCTGTTACAACAACTCTTCTCATGTTATCACCTCTCTAGTTGAAATTTTTATGTAAAATATTTCTGCTTATAAAAATTAAAGGGGACCATTTCTGTATCCCCTTTACTGTTCATTACTACTTGTTTTCTTCTATGTAGTCCATTACATCTTGTACAGTTTTGATTTTTTCTGCATCTGTATCAGGAATTTCTATATCAAATTCTTCTTCAAACGCCATGATTAATTCAACTGTATCTAATGAATCTGCTCCTAAATCATCTACGAAGTTTGCATCTGGAGTTACTTGATCTGCATCTACTCCTAATTGTTCTACTACTATTTCTTTAATTTTATCTAACATCTTTTCCTCCTCAATTTCTTTAAATAAATTTTTATTTTCACTATAATATTATCAAATTTGTTTATAGTTTTCAACTTTTTATCAAAATAAAATTTTCATATTAGGACATTTCTGTCAAAAAGTCCCTTTTTCTGCTTATTTTATAATTTTTCAATATCATCTAAAGAATTTACATTTATAACAGTTAATTCTTTATCAATCTTTTTAATAAGACCAGCTAAAACTTTTCCAGGCCCTATTTCATATATTGTATCAACACCATTTTCTTTTAATTTATTTACTGTATCAACCCATTTTACAGGTCCGAAACTTTGAGCATAAATTTCTGCTTTTATTTCAGCTGGTGTTGAAATGATTTCTGCAGTTGTGTTAGCTATAAGCTTTGCTGTACCTTCTTTGAAGTCATATTTTTCTGCTTCTGATTTAAGTTTTTCTCCTGCAGGCTTCATAAGTGATGAATGGAAAGGTCCTGATACTGCAAGAGGAAGAGCTCTTTTTGCTCCTGCTTCTTTTAAAGCTACACATGCTCTTTCTATAGCATCTTTCTGTCCTGCTATAACTGTTTGCTTAGGTTCGTTAAAGTTTACCGCTTCAACAACTCCTTCAACAGTTTTTAAAACTTCTTCTATCTTTGAAGATTCCATTCCTATTATAGCAGCCATTCCTCCATTTACAGATTCTGCTATTTCATTCATTGTTTCCCCTCTGAATGCAGTAAGTTTTACTGCATCAGAAAGAGTAAGAAATTCTCCTGAACCAAATGCTGCATATTCTCCTACAGAGTGCCCTGCAACAAAATCAGGTTTTATTCCTTTTTCTCTTACAAGTTTTTCAAGCACAAGACTCATTGCCACAATAGCTGGCTGAGTATATTTTGTCTTTTTAAGTGTTTCTTCAGGTCCTTCAAACATAGCTGTTTTTAGGTCAAAAGAAAGACTTGAAAATATTTTGTCAAATTCTTGCTTTGCTATTTCATTATTTTCGTAAATATCTTTTCCCATTCCAACGAACTGTGCCCCTTGTCCTGGAAAAACGAAAGCTGTTTTGCCCATACTTCCTCCTAAAAATAAATGTAATTTTATCATTACATATGTAATTTTATCATTACATATGTAATTTTATCATAACATTATTTTCTGTGTCAATTAATCTTTTAAGTTATAATTAACTAAGGTTAATTTATTTAGCCCATTTTATTACAACAGATCCATAAGTAAGTCCTGCTCCAAATCCTGTAAGTGCCAATAAATCTCCTTTTTTAATTTTTCCTTCCTGTACTGCCTCTCCAAGTGCAAGTCCTACTGAAGCTGCTGAAGTGTTTCCATATTTCTGAAGATTTACATAAAATTTATCCATTGGCAGTTTAAGTCTTTTTGCTGCTGCTTCTATTATTCTCATATTTGCCTGATGAGGAATTACCATGTCTAAATCTTCAACATTTATATTTCCTGTTGCAAGAGCTTCTTTTGTTGATTTTGGAAGTGCTTTTACTGCAAATTTAAATACTTCCTGACCATTCATTTTTAAATATATGTCTCCGTTATCTATAGCTTCGTGAGTAACTGGATGAAGAGTTCCTCCATAGTTTATTCTAAGAGTTTCATCAAGTACTCCTTCTGTTCCTAAGAAAGATGAGATAATTCCATATCCATCTTCAACTTCTTTTAAAACTGCTGCAGCTGCTCCGTCTCCAAATAGAATAGCTGTATTTCTATCCTTCATATTTAAAAGTTTTGATACAGACTCTGCTGCTATTACAAGAATATTTTTATACATTCCTGACTGTATCATTGATTTTCCTATAGAAAGAGCATATATAAACCCACTGCATGCTGCACTTAAATCAAAAGCAGCTGCATTTTTTGCTCCTAATTTTGCCTGAACAAGAGATGAAGCATTTTGTGCTCTGTAATCAGGAGTACATGTTGCAAGAATTATAAATTCCACATCTTCAGGAACCATTCCTGCATCTTCAAGAGCTTTTTTTGCTGCTTCTGTAGCAAGGTCTGATGTTCCTTGTCCTTCTGTTACATATCTTCTTTCTTGTATTCCTGTTCTTGTTCTTATCCATTCATCTGATGTATCTACTAATTTTTCCCAGTCAGCATTAGTCATTACCTTTTCAGGTGCATAAATACCTAATCCAACTATTCCAACACTTTTTAACACTCTTCTTCCTCCTGTGAACCTATCATATCTTTTAATTTTTCCACAAATTTATTTTCTGCAAATTCTTTTGCCACTCTTATTGCATTTTTTATTCCATTTGCATCTGAGTTTCCATGAGCCTTTATTGATATTCCATTAAGTCCTAAAAACAATGCTCCTCCATACTCTGATGAATCCAGTCTTTTCTTTAATTTTTTTAAGACAGGCATCATAAAAAATACACCTATCTTTGCAAGAAAACTATCTTTTATTTCCTCTTTCAGACATTCAAAAATATACTTTGCAATACCTTCACTTGTTTTAAGAACCATATTTCCTGTAAATCCATCTGTAACAACAACATCTACTTTTCCTGACATCATATCTCTGCTTTCAATATTTCCTGCAAAATTTATATTTTTATTATTCTTCATAAGATTGTAAGCTTCTCTTGTAAGCTCATTTCCTTTTCCCTCTTCACTTCCTATATTAAGAAGTGCAGCTGTAGGATTTTTTCTGTGAAGAATTTCTTCTGCAAATTTGCATCCTATTACAGCAAACTGATTTATAAACTCTGGCTTTGTATCTGCATTGGCTCCAACATCCATAAGAACAATATTTTTCCCCTTTGCCGGAAAAACTGTTGCTATTGCAGGTCTAAGCACTCCTTTTATTCTTCTTAATTTAAGCTGGCTTGCAGATATAAGTGCTCCTGTGTTTCCTGCTGATACAAAAGCATCTCCTTCTCCATTCTTAACCAGTTCAAGAGCAACATTCATTGATGAATTTTTTTTCTTTCTTACAGCCTGCATAGGTTCATCTGTCATTTCTATAACCTCATCAGCATTTACAACTGTAAGACGGTTTTCATCATATTTATGTTTTGAAAGTTCTTTTTTTATAATTTCTTCTTTACCAACAACAGTAATTTCTATTTCAGGCATTTCAAGAAGAGCTAGTCTCACTCCTTTTAAAACTTCAGCAGTTCCTCTGTCTCCCCCCATACCATCAACAACTATTCTCATTCTACGCTCCTAATTCTGTCAGACAAATTTTTTTTAATTATACCACAATCCGCATTTAATATACAGATTTTCTATTAAAAAAGTAAAGTTTTTTATATTCTCTTTTCTCTATTCTATCATATAAGTGCAATTATAAAAAGCGGGAGTAAAATTTTCCCGCTTTGTATCTTTATTTAAAATAATATTATTTCTGAACATCTTTTGCAGAAAGATAACCATACATTGATTGGGCAGATAAAATTGCTTTATTTACAGCACGAGCCATTACAAGAGAAGCAAGTGTTCCAGTAACATTTAAATCTGCTTCTACATCTCCTGAAGAAAGTCCATATATACTGTCACCATCAGCTGTAGTATGGACTGGACGAATAGTTCTTGCATAACCATTCTGTGCCATAGCTGCTATCTTTTTCATCTGTACTTTATCAAATTTTCCATTTGTAATTATAGCTCCTATTGTTGTATTTCCTGTAAAAAGATTTTTCATTCTGCTATATACTTTATAAAATTCTGTTTCTGTATCTCCGAATCCTGTTTTATCTTCATTTAAAATTCCTGCAAGTTTTTTACCAGTTTTTTCATCAAAAATATCTCCAAGAGCATTAACTGCAACAACTGCACCTACTTTCAGTTCTCCTATCTGCACTGCATAACATCCAAGCCCTGACTTCATAGTATGTTCTGGCCCTAAAAACTTTCCTACTGTTGCTCCAGTACCTGCTCCTATACATCCTGAATCATCTCTTAAATTTTCTGCATCTTCACAGGCTCTGTAAGCCATCTCTGCATCAGGTCTTACTTTATAATCTCCCACATTTAAATCAAAAAGGCATGAAGCACACACAAGAGGAACAACTGTTTTTCCCACTGGAAATCCTATTTCTTTTTCTTCAAGATATTTCATTACTCCTCCAGCCCCATCAAGACCATATGCACTTCCTCCACTTAAAAGAAGAGCATGAATTCCTTTACAATCTGCAACAGGATTTAAAAGTTCTGTTTCTCTTGAAGCAGGTCCTCCCCCTCTTACATCAACACCAGCTGGAGCTCCTTTTTCACAAATAATCACTGTACACCCTGTACCACTTTCAAAGTTTTCAGCATGTCCTATTTTTACATTTTCAATTTCAGATATTTTTATTTCTTTTAAAAGCCCGTCCATAAATCCCCCCTTTTTTATTGTAATGCAAGTTTTTTTAATTGCTCAAATATAATTTTACTTCCTCTTACCACATCTTCAAAATTAATATCCTCATCTTTATTATGGCTTACCCCATCTCTGCATGGAATAAATACCATTCCTGTAGGAGTTATCTCTGCAAATTTCATTGCATCGTGTCCTGCACCACTGTTCATTATCATATATTCTTCCTTTAGTTCTTCTGCTGTCTTTGCAAGATTTAATTTTAACTCTTCATCTAATTTTACAGGTTTAGCCTTTGAAATTGGTACTAGTTTATATTTTAATCCTCTTTTTTCACAAACCTTTTTTATAAATTCTACAATCTCATCGTCAACTTTATTAATACTTTTTTTATCAATTCCCCTTATATCTATTCCCATTTTTACATTCCCAGGAATTACATTGAAAGCATTAGGAGAATTTGCAATATATCCTATTGTCCCAACTGTACTGTTTGCTGCCTCTTCATCTGCATATTTTTCAAGCTCAGTAACTATTTCTGCTGCTGCACACAAAGCATCTTTTCTTATTCCCATAGGAGTTGCACCAGAGTGATCCTGTCTTCCTTCAATAAAAAGCCAATATCTTGTTGCAGCTGCTATTGCATTTACTATTCCTATTTTTTTATTTGAAACTTCAAGAACTCTTCCTTGTTCTATATGAAGTTCAAAATATCCCAAAACTCCCTCTATTTTTTTACAATGAGGATTATATCCTTTTGATTTTAAAGTTTCATAAAGAGAGTTTCCCTCCTGATTTTTTACCTGCTTCATTATATCAACATCAAGAGTATGAGTGATAAGAGAACTTCCCACTGTTGCTATTCCAAAAGCACTTGATTCCTCACATCTAAAGGCTGCTACTTTCACAGGAATATTAAGCCCTTCTTCTTTTATCCACTTTAACACTAAAAGACCTGAAAGTATCCCTGCTACACCGTCATATCTTCCTCCGTTTATAACAGAGTCAAGATGAGAACCTATTACATAATATTTGTCATAATTTTTTTCATGAATATAAGTATTTCCAACTTCATCACCTGAAGATTTTAGTCCAAGATTTCTTGCAATATTTCTTATAGCCCCGTGCATGACATCTTCTGTTTTTGAATACCCAAGTCTTGTGACTCCTCCTTTCTTATCTGTACCTATTGGTTCAAGAGCCTTAAACCATTTTGTTACTGTCTCTAAATCTTTATATAATTCCATCTTTTATTTTTTCCATTCCTCTCTCATATTTACATAAATAAAATTTTATTTCTATAAAGGCATTATATCATTTATTTCCAAAAAACAAAAAAAGAGATGAAATTCATCTCTTTTTTATGTGAAATTATTTTTCTGTTCTTGTGTAAGGAATTAAAGCGATGTTTCTAGCTCTTTTAATAGCTTTAGCTATTTTTCTTTGTAACTTAGCGTTAGCACCAGTTACTCTAGAAGGATTGATTCTTCCTTTATCAGAAACAAATCTTTTTAAAAGGTCTACGTTTTTATAATCAATTTCTGAAGCTTTAACTCTTAATTTTGCTCTTCTTCTTCTGAATTCAGCCATTTTAAATACCTCCTTATTTGAAATAAACTTTTGATACTTTGATTAATTTAATAGAAATTAGTCTTGTTTTACGATGATATATCTCATAACTTCTTCAGTTATGTTAAGTTTTCTTTCTACTTCTACTAATCTTGTACCGTCCATTTCTAAAGTAGTTAGTACATAAAATCCTGTTTTCTTTTTGTCAATAGGATAAGCTAACTTTCTTTCTCCCCATTTTTCAGTTTTAGTAAGAGTAGCTCCAGCTTCTGTTAATATAGCATCAACTTTAGCGATAACTGCATCTCTTCCCTCTTCTAATATTGTTGGGTTGATGATGTACATAATTTCGTATTTAGTCATTCGTTTTTTACCTCCTCCCTATGGTTTTAGCCCAAAAAACTTACTGTTCTTGAGCAGGGCAAGAATTATTATATCATAATATCCTTTTATTTTCAACTATTTTATAAAATTTTATTTGCTGCTTCTTATCCAAGGTGGAAGATCAAGCTCTATTCTTTTTTCTTCTTCAGCTGCTTTAGTTTCCTCTTTTTGTTCTTCTGTTTTATTTATAGCTACATTTATGAAAGGCTCATTTTTTTCAACAGCATCAACAAAGTTATTAGCTATAATTGTAACTTGAATTCCATCTTTTAAATCTTCATTTAAATTTACTCCAAACATTACATCATCTGCACTTTTACCAGCTGCATCTTTAACAATATTTGCTATAGATTGTGCTTCCATAAGAGTAAGGTCTGATGATCCTGCTATGTTAAGAAGAATTTTACTTGCTCCTGAAATTGATTTTTCAAGTAATGGAGACATTAAAGCTTTTTCAGTTGCTTTTATAGCTCTGTTTTCTCCTTCTCCTTCACCAAATCCAAGAACAGCTATTCCAGAATTTTGCATAGTTGTCTTTATATCAGCAAAGTCAAGGTTTATAAGTCCATTTCCAATCATAAGATCAGCAACACCTTTAATACCTATTTTTAAAATATTATTTGCTTCTTTAAAAGCATTTTGAAGTGTTATTGTTTTATCTGGAAGTTCAAACAATTTATCATTTGGAATTACAACAAGAGAGTCTACAAACTCTTTTAATTCCTCTATTCCCTTTTCTGCATTTGCTCTTCTTTTTCCGCCTTCAAATCCAAACGGTTTTGTTACTATACCTACTGTAAGAACTCCTAATTCTTTTGCTATTTTAGCTATTACAGGAGATGAACCAGTTCCTGTTCCTCCACCCATTCCGGCTGTTATGAAAAGCATATCTGTATCTTCCAGAAGCTGTTTTAATTTTTCTAAATCTTCTTCTGCTGATTGTTTTCCTATTTCAGGATTTGCTCCTGCTCCAAGTCCTCTTGTAAGTTTTTCTCCAAGCTGAATTCTTACATCAGCAAGAGATTTTCCTAAATCTTGTGCATCTGTATTGGCTGCTATAAATTCAACTCCAGACACTCCTGCTGAAATCATGTCGTTGATTGCATTTCCACCAGCACCACCAGCACCAAGAACTTTTATTTTTACGATATTGTTCTCCATATTGTTTTACCTCCCCAGAATTATATAAAATTTGAAAGCCATTCTTTTACAGATTTAAATCTCTCTTTTTTTACTTTTGGTTGTTTTTCTTCAGTTTTGTCATCGTTTAATTTCATACTTGTTTTTAGAAGATTTTCCTGTTCTTCTTTTTTCTTTCTTTCTTTTTCAAGGTTATTATATTCCTTCTCCATTACCTCTAAAAGAATTCCTACTGCTGCAGACATCTCTGGTCTTACATCTTCAAGACCTGCAAGCTGTACTGGAAGAACTCTCTTTACAGAATAACCTAGATTGCTCTTTACACCTTCAAATATTTCGTCCAGTTTTGTAGCTCCTCCTGTAAGGTATATTCCCTTTCCAAGATATCCAGTAAATCCAGATTCTTCTATTGCTTTTTTTATAAATGTAACAAGATCTCCTGTTCTTGCATCTATAACTTTTCTTACATTTCCTATAGAAATATATTTATTTCCACTCACTGGGAAATTAAATTCTTTTTTATCTTTTGATTCGCTTATCTGTCTTATTATTTCCTGAGCTTCTGATTTAGGAATACTGAATATATATTCCAAATCACTTACATAATGCATTCCTCCAAGAGGAAGTGATTTTGCATAGATAAGTTTATTATTTTTATAGATAATAATGTCAGTTGTTCCCTCTCCTATATCAATAAGAGCAACTCCCATTGTTTTATCTTCTTCCATAAGTGTTGCTTTTGCTGAAGCATATGGATTTAAAACTATGCTGTCAACTTCAAGTTTTGCTCTGTTTACTGCTTCTGTAAGTTCTTCAACTTCATTTTCATTTACAAAAATAAGATGAACATCTGCCTGAAGTTCTCTTCCTGTAAGTCCTACAGGATTTTTTACAATACCAGAGTTATTTACTCTTATATTATACATTTCACTTTCAAGAACTTGTTCTGCTTTTTGTTTAAGTTCTTTTTCTGCTGTAAGAAAAAGTTCTGTAATATGGTCATTAGTTATAACCTTTTCTTCATCAAAAGTCAGTTTTATATTTTTGGTTCTTGAATAGATATTTGTTCCACCTATACCTAAGATTACTTTTTTAACCTCAAGTCCTGTTGCTGCTTCCATTTCTTTTACAGCATCAGCTATACTTTCGCTCAGATAAATCTGGTTTTCTATCACATTTTTTCTGATTCCTCTGCTAGGAACTTCAATATATTTCAATACTCTTAGTTTTTCTCCATAATTGCTGAGCTCTCCTGCAAGCATTTTAATTTTTGAATTTCCTACATCCAGGATAAATTTTATAATACTATCTTCCATTTTTATCCTCCACATATTTTACTATATAATCTTCATAACGAAGATCAATATAGTCTATTTTTTTTCTGCTTGATAAATCAAAGAAAAGATAACTTCCAATGTCATATTTTTCTTTTGTCACTTCTTTATCTGTCTTTATCACAGCTCCGTCTGAAAGAACTATATTTATACTGCTGCTGTCTTTTATGTATATCTGTGATATTATATCCTTAAAGTCTGTTGCTTCTCCCTTATCAAGCACTCCAAGAAGAATTTCTATCTCTTCTTCTGTCTTTGCTACTATAAAAGGAAAATCTTTTGTTTTTAAATCATTTAAATATCCATAAATTTTTCCCTCTTTATCTAAAATATAAATATTTTTTTTATACTGAAGGTAATATTCTGGCTCTCTTTCTTCTATTGTTATCAATATTTTATTAAGAGCCTCTCTTTTAACTTTTCCATTTTTGACTCTTACATCTTCAAGGACTCTTTTTTTTATTTCTTCAAGATTTATGTCATTTATATTTTTTCCAATAAGCTGTTCTTTTAAAGGAGCAAAACTTTTTTCAAGTTTTTCAGAAGCTCCCTCTATTCTTACATCTTCTATTTTAAACACAGGTTTTGTCAGAAAAAACCTATCTGTCTTAATTACTCCCAAAGTAAGAAGAGTTATTAAAGCTATTCTAAAGATTAATTTCAACAAAATCACCTGTCTCTTTAATTATCCATTATTTATCTGAATTTTTCAACAATTTTTCTTGTAAGATCATCAAAAGTATATCCTTTTAAAGTTGCAAGTTTTGGAACAAGACTTGTTTCAGTCATTCCAGGACAGCTATTTACTTCAAGAAAATATAGTTTCTCATCTTTTAATATAAAATCGCTTCTTGAAATTCCCTTCATTTTTAAGCTATTATGAATTATTGTAGCATATTCCATGGCTTCTTGGTAGGCTTTTTCACTTATTTTTGCAGGATATTCATATTCTGTCATTCCTGCTGTATATTTTGATTTATAATCATATAACCCTATCTTAGGAGTTATCTTAAGTACGCCCAAAGCTTCTCCTTCTACTACACCTACAGTAAGTTCTTCTCCTTTTATAAATTCTTCTATAACAAGATCTTTGTCTCCTGATTTTTCTATTGCATCTTTAAGTTCTTCTAAATTATGACAAATATATAAACCTACTGTTGAACCCTCTGTTGAAGGCTTAACAACAACTGGATATTCTGTTATATTTTCCACATCTTCTCTTGTATAAGATTTTGCTGTTCTCACACCTACAGCCTGAGCTATTTTTTTAGTAAGATCTTTATCCATAGATACAGCACTTGAAATCATTCCACATCCTGTATATTTTTTTCCAAGTATATCAAGAAGTCCTTGTATTCTTCCATCTTCCCCATATTCTCCATGAAGAGCAAGATATGCTAAGTCATATTCATTATCTGTAAATGCTGAAAGCAGATTATTTTTATCAAGCACTATACCATAAGCATCATATCCTTGTTTTAAAAGGCTGTTAAGTATTGCTGTCCCTGTTCTTAAAGATACTTCTTTTTCAGAAGAAATTCCTCCCATAAAAACTGCTATTTTCATAAAATTTACACTCCCTTTTCTCTGTTTATGTACAAAAATAGATTATCTTAAAATTATAATTTCTCTTTCTAGTTCTATACCTGATTTTTCTTTTACCATTTTTTTAACTTCTGCTATAAGATTTATTACATCATCAAAAGTAGCTGTTCCATCATTAACTATGAAATTTGGATGTTTCATTGACATCTGAGCCCCTCCGATTTTTAATCCCTGTGCCCCAGCTTCTATTATAAGTCTTGCAGCAAAATATCCTTTAGGATTTTTAAATGTACTTCCAAGATTAGGCATTTCAAGAGGCTGATTATTTTCTCTTTTTGTTTGTATCTCTTTTACTAAATCTTTTTTATAACCATTTTCAAATTTAAAGTTTGCACTTATAATTATCCAGTGATTTTCTTTTATCTCTGTTTTTCTATAATCAATTTTTAGATTTTCCTTTGGAATCACTTTTATATTTTTTTCCTCATCTAAAATTTCAACAGATTCTATGCAGTCAAATATCTCTTTTCCGTAAGCTCCCCCGTTCATAAAAACAAGTCCTCCTACAGTTCCTGGTATTCCTGCAAGTTCTTCAAGTCCTGAAAGATTATTTTCTCCCATATATTTTATAAGTTTTCCAAAATCAAGACCTGCTTCAACATTTATTCTTCCTTCTCCCTTATCTGTAATTTTATTAAGTTTTTTTAAAGATATAAATGTTGTATCAAGATATTTATCATTTAAAAGAGTGTTAGTTCCATTTCCTATTATAAAATAGCTTTTAAGCTCTTTTAATAACTCAGGAAGCTCCTCTTTATTTTCTATTTCTATGAATTTTCTGGCATCTCCGCCTATTTTCATATTAGAATGTTTTTTCATATTATAATTTTCTAATATTCTCATTAATTGATTCCCTTCTTCTGTTTTTCTAGTTTTTCTGCAAACTCATGAGCAAAAGATGAAATGCTTCCTGCTCCCATAAAAAGATAAACATGACTTTCATTTCTTTTAGAAAGTTCTTCTTCAAGTTCATTTTTATCTTTTATAATTCTGCTGTTTTTATGACCTATTTTATTTAAAAGATCTTCAAGAGAAACTCCAAATTCATCTTTTTCCCCTGCACTGTAAACAGGCATAAGAATAAGTTCATCTGCATTTTTAAATGTTCCTGCAAATTCTTCAAGAAGAAATTTCACTCTGCTGTATCTATGAGGCTGGAATATAACAGTTATATGTTTATCCTCTATACTTCTTGCTCCTTGAAGAGTAGCTTCTATTTCTGTTGGGTGATGTGCATAGTCATCTATTACTTTTATATTCCCATCATCATAAAGAACATCATATCTTCTTTTTGCTCCCTTGAATTCATTTATTTTCTTTTTAACTTCATTCATATCAAGCCCAAATTCTTTTGCAAGATATATAACTGGAAGAGAGTTATAAATATTATGTTTTCCTGGAATAGAAAGTGAAAATTCCCCTGTATATTCACCTTTTATATAAACATCATATAATGTTTTTCCTTCAGAAATTTTTATTCCCTCTGCATATATATCTGCACTTTTATCTTCAAGGCTATAAGTTATGACATTGTCTTTATATCCTATTAAGTCTTGAACATTTTTATTATCAAGACATACTATGATTTCTTTTTCTGTCTGCTGCATAAAAATATTAAATGATTTTTTTATGTTTTCTAAAGATCCATGCTTTTCAAGATGATCTGCCTCTATATTTGTTATCACTGAATATTTTGGTCTCATATAAAGAAAAGAGTTGTCACTTTCATCTGCTTCTGCAACAAAATATTCTCCTGCTCCATATCTTGCATTTGATTTTATTGCATCAACTATTCCTCCTACAACAACTGTAGGATCCTTTTCTAAAAGAATTGTTGCAAGCATAGAACTTGTAGTAGTTTTTCCATGAGTTCCTGCAACTGCAACACCTGTTTTCTGATTTAAAAGCTCTGCTAAAAGCTGTCCTCTTTTAAGAACAGGTATTCCTTCTTCCAATGCTCTCTTATATTCTGGATTTTCTCTGCTTATTGCTGTAGAAACAATAAGAGTATCCATATTTTCAATATTTTCTTTTTTATGTTCAGAATAAATTTTTATTCCTTGTTTTCTCATTTCTTCAGTAAGATAGCTGCTGCTTGGATCTGATCCTGCAACATTATAATTAAGTTCTCTCATTATTTTAGCAAGACCACTCATTCCAATCCCGTTTATTCCCACAAAAAACACATTTTCCATTAATTAATTCCTCCAAATATCCAAACTGTTAATTAAATTTTCTGTGGCATTCATATTTCTCAATGCCTTTATTCTCAGCTTCATCTTTTGAAGCTGTTCATCATCTTGTATCAAATCAATAGCTGTTTTTACAGCCTCATCAGCCTCATTGTTATTAAAAACAAGAGCTCCCTCTCTCTCTTCTAAAATCACAGCATTTTCATACTGTCCAACTTTTACTGAATTATAAGGAATAAGAACTGACGGTTTTTTAAGTTCAATAAGTTCTGATATAGTAAGAGCTCCTGCTCTGCATATTACAAGATCTGCTGCTGCCATTATATTTATAAGATTATCAAAATAAGGCTTTATAATATCTTTCATATTTCTTTTTTCTATTCTATCAAATATTTTATCGTAATGTGTTTTTCCTGTTGCCCAGTATATTCTTATATTTTTTTCCTCTTTTAATTTTTCCCATTCATCTAACACAGCATCATTAATACTTTTTGCTCCAAGACTTCCCCCTGTTATAAGAAGAATTTTTTCTCCCTCTTCAGCTTTAAGACTTTCTCTTTCCTCTTTGCTGTCAATGCTATAAATTTCTTCTCTTAAAGGGTTTCCTGTCACTTTAAACTTATGCTGATATTTCATAGGTATATCATCATAAGTTTTTTCAAAAGCTAAAAATGTTTTTTTGGCAAATTTATAATAAACTTTATTTGTCATTCCAAGATTAGCATTCTGTTCCTGAAGATAAAAACTTGTTCTTGTAAGAAAAGCTGCTGTTATCATAGGAAGTGAAATATAATTTCCAAAACCTATTACAACATCTGGTTTTTCTTCTCTTATTATTTTTACTGATTTTATTACAGCTGAAATCAGTTTGAAAAATGTTTTAAATGATTTTATAGGATATATTTCAAGACCTGCAAATCTTATATTTTCTTTAGGAACCATGTCCTTTTCCATTCTGCTGTCGCTTCCTACAAATAAAACATCAACATCTCTTTTTATTAATCCTTTTGCTACAGAGAGAGCAGGATATATATGTCCTCCTGTTCCTCCTGTTGTTATAATAACTTTTTTCACAGTTCTTCTCCCTCTTCAAAATACTCTTTTACAAGTTCTTTAAAAACTTTTCCTCTTGTTTCAAAATTAGGAAACTGGTCAAAACTTGAAGTTGACGGAGAAAGAAGAATAGTTTTTTCTTCATCTCCTGAAAGTTTTTCTCTTAACATTTTAACTGCATTTTTCATATCTCCAGCAGCATAAATTCTTCTGTTAGGATATCCTCCAAGTAAAAGGGCTTCTTTAAATCTTTCTGTCATTTCTCCTATAAGATAAACTTCTTCAATGTTCTCTCTTATTTTTTCTACAAGCTCATCTAATGGAAGACCTTTTTCTTTTCCTCCACATATAAGCACAGCTCCCTTATAAGCATCTATTGCAAAGCATGTAGAATCTATATTTGTTCCTTTTGAGTCATTTACAAAAAGAACATTTTTCCACTTATAGAATCTTTCCATTCTATGTTCAAGAGGTTTTGTTGTATATAAAAACTCTTTTACAATCTCTTTATCTATTCCAATATTTTCTGCTGCTGCAACAATAAATAAAACATTTTCAAGATTATGTTTTCCTTTTAAAGAAAGCTCTTTCACATTAAGGACTTTTTCTCCTTTATATATAACACTTTCTCCATCAGTGAAACAAACAGCTTTTTCTTTTCCTGTATTTACAGTAACCCCTTGTTTATTTCCTGTTATTCTGCTTAATCTTTTCAGAGAATCTTTATCATTTAAGTTATAAATAAAAATATCTTCCTCTGTCTGATTTTTTCCTATATTGAATTTTGCATCAAAATATTCTTCTTTTGATTTATATCTGCTTAAATGATCTGGAGAAAGATTTATCACCATAGCTATATCAGCTTTAAATGTTTTTAAATTTTCAAGCTGATACGAACTTAATTCAAGTACAATATAATCTAAATCATTTCTGCTGCATATAAGCTCTCCAAAAGAATTTCCTATGTTTCCTGCATGTTCACATTTAAATCCTGCTCTTTGAAGAAGCTCTGTTATTTTGCTTGTCACTGTTGTCTTACCATTACTTCCTGTAACTGCAACTATCTTTGTTTTTATTCCTGAACTTTTCATATATCTGTAGGCTAGTTCTATTTCATCAATAACTTCTACATTCATTTCAAATGCTTTATTTACAAGATGTGTGTAAGGTATTCCAGGACTTTTTATAAAAACATTTGTCTTATCCAAAAGTTCTTCTGCTGAATCTGAAGACATTCCCGTCTTATCATCTACCATTATTATCTCATATTTCATTTTTTTTAGGACCTCTTTTGCCCCTTTTCCACTGACTCCGTCTCCAAAGACCATTCCAACTTTCATCTTAAATTCTGCCTCCAAAAATGTTTCTCTATGAACAACTAAAAGAGGATAACTGTTTTCACAGTCAGCCTCTTACATAATTCCTCTTAATCTTATCATTCCAAGTGCAGCTATTCCAAAAAGAAGAGCTACAATCCAAAATCTCATGGTTACCTTATTTTCAGGAACACCCATAAGTTCAAAATGATGATGAATAGGTGCCATTCTAAATATTCTCTTTTTTCTCAATTTATATGATCCAACCTGAAGAATAACTGAAACAGCTTCTCCTACAAATACTCCTCCTATTATTGGAAGAAGAAGTTCCTGTTTCAGAAGAATTGAAATAACTCCTATAACTCCTCCCAGAGCAAGAGAACCTGTGTCTCCCATAAATATCTGTGCAGGATAACAGTTATACCATAAAAATGCAAGTCCTGCTCCTATCACAGTTGAAAGAAATACTGCTATCTCTCCTGATCCTGGAATAGAAAACAGATGAAGGTGAGTGCTAAGCTCTATATGCCCACTGAAATAAGCTATTGTCCCTAAAATAGAACAACTTATTATTACAGGCATTATTGCAAGGCCATCAAGACCATCTGTTATATTTACTGCATTAGAAGTTCCATTTACTACAAGCATAATAAAAAGAAGCATAAAAAAACTTCCTATATAAAAGAACGAGTTCGGAACTATCGGATTAGAAAGAGAAAAATCTACAGCCTTTGACCCTGTAAGACCAAATTCCTTAATAAAAACCCATACAATTATAGAAATAAGACTCTGACCGAAAAGTTTTTTCTTTCCAGACAGCCCGTTTTTATTGACTGTAAATTTTTTATAATCATCTACAAAACCGATTGCACTGAAACACAAAGTCGTTATTATAAGAAGTATTGTAAATTTATTATAAAGATTTCCTGCTACAAGAATTGTTAGAAGAGAACCAAAAAGCATAAGTACTCCCCCCATTGTAGGAGTTCCTTTTTTACTATAGTGAGATGCTGGCCCATCTTCTCTTATTTCTTCACCAAACTTTTTCTTTTTTAAAAATTTAATAAAAGGCTGTCCTATTATTAAAACCACTAAAAAAGATAAAGTAAATCCTATAAATGTTCTAAAATATATAGATTTTAAAAATTCCAGCTGTTTATAATACAGCCCAAGCATGTATAACATTTCTCTTTCTCCTATTCCATTATCTCCCAAAGATGATTGAAGTTTGAGCCTTTAAGAAGTATAACTCTATCTGCAAAATCTTTTCTGATAATATTTTTTATTTCTTCTTTTGTTTCTGCAATAATTAATTTTTCTTTATTCTCAAGAGATTTTGCAGCTTCTTTCATAATTTCTCCAAGAATAATAATTTTTTCAATATCAAGAGAAAGAGCATATTTTAAAACTTCTTCATGATATTTAAGTTCATCTTTTCCAAGTTCTCCCATATCTGCAAGAACAGCTATTTTTGAAATTCCTCTATAGGCGTTGTTTAAAGTTTCTAAAGAATATTTCATTGATATAGGACTTGCATTATAAGAATCATTTATATATTTAATTCCATTTTTTTCAATTTTCTGAAATCTCATAGGAGTCACTGAACAGTCTTTCAGTCCTTTTCTAATCTCTTCAGCAGAAAGTCCTATTCTTTTTCCTACTGTAACTCCCATTGCAGCATTTATACAGTTATGTTTACCATTCATTCCAAAGAAATATTCTTCTCCGTCTATTTTGAAGTTTACACCATTTTCTTTTTCTTCATAGTCTTTTATAATGTATTCATTGCTATCTCCGAACCCTGTTTTTATTCCTTCAAGATTTTTAAGATAATAATCATCTCCGAAAAGAATTAAATTTTCACTTGAAACATAATTTTTTATTTCACTTTTTTCAATAAAAACATTTTCTCTATTTAAAAGAAATTCCAAATGAGAATCCCCTATATTTGTAATCACTCCATAATCAGGAAGAGCTATATCACAAAGTGCTTTAATTTCACCACGGCTGCTCATACCCATTTCAACAACAGAAAATTCGTCATCTTCTTTAAGCTGAAGAATTGTATAAGGAACACCTATATGATTATTATAATTTCCCTCTGTTTTTCTGCACTTATATTTTGAAGATAAAATAGAATATACTATATCTTTTGTTGTTGTTTTCCCATTGCTTCCAACTATTCCTATTATTTTTACAGAAAGTGATTTTCTATATTCATTAGCTATCTTCTGCATAGCTGAAAGAGTATCTTCAACAACAGCAACTTTTTCATTATTTTCCCATTTTTTATCATCACAGACAACAAGAGAAGCTCCCTTTTCTAAAACATCAGCAATATAATTTTTTCCATTATTCAATGCAAAAAATACATCACCTTTTTCTATTTTTCTGCTGTCCATTTTTACGCCTGATATATTTATATTTTTATCTTTTAATGATAACACTTTTGTAATAATTTCAGTCAATTTATTCATTTTTATTTCCTTTTTGCATATCTTTTATTTTATCATTTAAAAATTTTTACTACAACTGTTTCTGTCATTTTTTCTGATTAATTTTGTTATTTTTTTTGTAGGCTTAATGCAAATTCATAAATAGAAGAATATATTTCAATACCACTTTTTTCTATTTCTTCTGTAATCTCTTTTCCTGTTTTTACTATAATAGGTTTTACACCTGCATTTATTCCAGCCTCTGCATCTGACATTTTATCTCCTATCATATAAGATTTCTCTGGATCAATATCAAATTCCTTTATCCCTTCAATAAGCATTCCAGGCTTTGGTTTTCTACAGCTGCAGTCTTTTTTATATTTTCCTATTCCATGTTCTGCATGATGAGGGCAGAAGTAACATTTTTCAATTTTAACTCCTGATTCAAGAAGTCTTTTTTCCATATAGTTATTTAATTTTTCTAAGTCTTCTTCTGTATAGTATCCTCTTCCAATTCCGCCTTGATTTGTTACAACTATAAGCTTATATCCCATATCATAGAACATTTTCAGACCTTTTTCTGCTCCTTCAACAAATTCAAAATCTTCTATTTTATACATATAATGTTTATCTATATTTATAGTTCCATCTCTGTCTAAAAAAATTGCCTTGTTTTTCATAAAAATTTCTCCCTCTTTTAAAAATTTTCAGACTATTATATTTTACCACAATCACAGATTTATTTCTTTTATTTTAATCTTTATTTTAAAATTTTTTGCAATAAAAAAGAGATGGCATAAAGTTATTTATAACATCTCTTTTTTCATAAAATTTATATAACTATTTTTTAATATTTTCACTTATAAAAGTTGATACTAAAATAAGAATTCCACCTATAATTTGGAACATTGTCATTTTCTCTCCGAAAAATACTGCTGAAATAATCACTGCAGTAATTGGATCTATGTAACTTAAAACTGCTATAGTCTGTGCATTTAACTTTTTTATTGCTGTAAAATATAAAGCATATGCAAACCCTGTATTAAATACTCCTAAAAATATCATATATATCCATGATGTTTTTGTCATATTTGAAAAATCAAATCCAGAAGTTATCATCACATAAGGAAAAAGAAGAAGAGAAGCAAGAATAAGCTGCGTCACTGTTGTTTCAACCCCTTTAAGCCCCTTAATAAATTTATTCATAAGGATTACACTTGCATAAAATACTGCAGCACTCAGTCCATAAGCTATACCTAAAAGATGATTATATCCCTCTCCTGATGTTCCTTTATTAGTTCCGACAATACATAACATACCTAGCATTGCAGTACATACACATAAAAATTTTACTAATGATATCTTCTCTTTTAAAACTATTGGTGCCATTACAGTAACAAATATAGGGGCACAATAATAACTTAATGTAGCAATAGAAACTGTTGTATATTTATAAGCTTCAAAAAGAAATATCCAGTTTACTCCTATTCCAAGCCCTGAGGCAATAAGAAGAAACTTATTTTTTTTATTGCTGAAAAAGATATTTTTTCTTTTGAAAACAACATTACAATTATCAAAAACAAACTTCCTATAATTCCTCTCAAAAGAGCAATTTCTTTAGAAGTAAGATTTATATTTCTTACAAAGACTGCCAGTGTCCCAAAAATTAATACAGCAGTTAAAAGCATCAATTTACTTTTAAACATGACTTACCCCTCCCCTTTTATTAAAATTTTAAAATATTATTAATATGGAATATAACCTAAATTAGTATTTGTGTCAAATGTTTTTTTATTATATTTATGCTACATTGAGACAATAAAAAAAGAGCTCTATAAAACAGCTCTTAACTCTCATTCTTTATTTGAAATTCTTAATTATCTATTTTCTTTAAAAAATAGTATAAATTTATTTTTTTCTTATTTATAAAAATAAAATTTTAAGATTTAGAAAATACAACAGTCTCTTAATCCAAAAAATAAAAAAGATTGGCAAGTTCCTATCCTCCCAAAGGGCTGCCCCCTAAGTACTTTCAGCGTTTACAGGCTTAACTTCTAGGTT